>DATGVC010000120.1:0-19060 GCA_035300745.1 Gemmatimonadales bacterium
CACCACCTCGTGTACGAGGTGGTGGACAACTCGGTGGACGAGGCACTTGCGGGCTACTGCACCGCGATCGCCGTCACGATACATGCCGACAACGCCATCACGGTCGTGGACAACGGCCGCGGCATTCCCGTCGACATCCACAAGACGGAGAAGAAGCCGGGTGTCGAGGTCGCGCTTACGATGCTGCACGCCGGCGGCAAGTTCGACAAGAGCAGCTACAAAGTGTCGGGCGGCCTTCACGGCGTTGGTGTCTCGGTGGTGAACGCCTTGTCCGAGAAGCTCGAGGTCTGGGTGGACCGCGACGGCAAGCGCCACCACATGGCCTTCGAGCGCGGCGAGACCAAGAAGAAGCTCGAAGTCGTCGGGAAGGCGAAGGGCACGGGCACGACGGTATGGTTCAAGCCCGATGACAAGATCTTCACCGAAACGCGCTTCGACTATGCGACAATCGCCAACCGGCTGCGCGAGCTGGCGTTCCTGAACAAGTCTCTCACGATCACGCTCAAGGACGAGCGCAAGGGCAGCACGAGGGAGGAGACCTTCTACTATAAGGGCGGCTTGTCGGAATTCGTGAAGTGGATCGTCGGCAATCGGCGTGCCCTGCATCCCAAGGCCATCACGTTCGAGGCGACACGCGAAGACGTCGAGGTGGAGGGCGCGGTCCAGTACGACGATCAGTACAGCGAAAACACGTTCACGTTCGTCAATAACATCAACACGCACGAAGGCGGCACGCATCTCACCGGCTTCAAGTCGGCGTTGACCCGCACGATCAACGAGTGGGCGAAGCAGGACGGCGCGCTGAAAAAGGAAGAGTTCACACTCTCGGGCGACGACGTCCGCGAAGGGCTCAACTGCGTCCTCAGCATCAAAGTGAAGGCGCCGCAGTTCGAAGGTCAGACGAAGACCAAGCTCGGCAACTCCGAAGTCGAAGGCATCGTCAAGACCGTCGTCAACGAGGCGCTGGGCGCATTCTTCGACAAGAACCCGAGCGTCGCCCGCGCGATCATCGCAAAGGCCCTGAGCGCGGCGCGCGCCCGCGAGGCTGCCCGCAAGGCGCGCGAGCTGGTGCGCAAAAAGAGCGGCCTCGACGCCGGCCTCCTCCCGGGCAAGCTGGCGGACTGCTCGCTCACCGATCCCAAGCTGTGCGAGATCTATCTCGTCGAGGGCGATTCCGCGGGTGGATCAGCCAAAATGGGCCGAGACCGCAGCTATCAGGCGATCCTGCCGCTCCGCGGCAAGATCCTGAACGTGCAGAAGGCGCGCATCGACAAGATTCTGTCCAACGAGGAAATCCGCACGATCATCACGGCCATCGGGACCGGGGTCGGCGACGATTTCACGATGGACGAGGCGCGCTACCACAAGATCATCATCATGACCGACGCCGACGTGGACGGCGCGCACATCCGCACGCTGCTGCTCACTTTCTTCTATAAGGAGATGAAGCAGCTCATCGACGTCGGGTACATCTACATCGCACAGCCGCCGCTGTATCGCGTCTCCAAGGGCAAGGAAGAGTTCTACGCCTACGACGAGAAGGAGCGCGATACCTACGTGAAGCGCCTGACCAACGGCACCGAGAACAAGGCATCCATCAACGTGAGCCGCTACAAGGGCCTGGGCGAGATGAACCCCGACCAGCTGCGCGATACGACGATGGATCCGACGAAGCGCACGCTGCTGAAGGTGACGATGGAAGACGCGCTCGAGGCGTCGCAGCTGTTCGAGACCCTGATGGGCGACGAAGTCGAGCCGCGCCGTAAGTTCATCGAGGAAAACGCGAAGTTCGTCAAGAACCTCGATGTCTGATGGCGATCATCGCGGTCACCGCGGTTCTGCTCATCGTTCTTGCGTGGTTCCTCTGGCCCAGTCGAGCGGCGACGGCAGCCCGTCAGATGCGCCGCGAGCGGCCTGACGTCGATGAGGCGGAGCTGGAAGCCGCCGAGCGAGACGTGCAGGAGGCGGCCGATGAAGAGAGCGTACGCGACTGGGGACCGGGCAGCGGTCAGAAACCGCTCCCCTAACCCAGCTCCTCGACCCCCGCTCGCGTAACGCGGTGCGACACGAGCCGTAACGGTTTCTGCGTCAGCTTGTCCCCGATCACAATCGCCTGCGCGAGCGCGTCGAAGCCGGTGCGGATGCCATCGGGATCCTTGGCGAATACCGAAGCGATCGGCTCACCCTCCAGGACCTTATCGCCCGGCTTTACCGTGATGACGAACCCCACCGTCGGGTCGATGCTGTCGTCGACGGTGCGGCGGCCGCCACCGAGTGCGATGATGGCGCGGCCGATGGTGCGCGGCTCGACGCGCTGCACGACGCCGGTGCGGGCCGCGGCGTAGACCTCGACCGCCAGCGCCTGCGGCAAGACCGACGGGTCCTCGACGGCCTTGGGGTTGCCCCCCTGCGCCTCGATGATCTGCTCGAACTTCTCGGCGGCGAGCCCGGATTCGATCGCGGTTTCGAGTTTCTTCCGCGCCTTCCTCGTGTTCTTCTCGATGCCCGCTTGCAGCAGCATCTCCACGCCCAGCGCATACGTCACGTCGAGGAGATCGGGCGGGCCTTCACCGCGCAGCGCGAGAATCGCTTCCTCGGTCTCCAGCACATTGCCGCAGGCGCGGCCCAGCGGCCGGTCCATCGCCGTGATGAGCGCGATGGTCGGACAACCGCGATCCTCGCCCAGCGCAATCATCGTCTTGGCCAGCTCGAGGCCGCGCTCGACTTCCGGCAGAAACGCGCCGCTGCCGTTTTTCACATCGAGCACCAGGCCATTGAGCCCCTCGGCAAGCTTCTTGGACATGATGCTCGCGGAGATCAGAGGAATCGATTCGACCGTCGCGGTGACGTCGCGCAGGGCATACAGTTTGCGGTCGGCGGGCGCGATCTCGGCGGTCTGGCCGATCAGCGCGCAGCCGAGTTTCTGCACCTGCGCTTTCGCTTCGGCGAGCGACAGGTTGGTGCGGAAGCCGGGGATCGCCTCGAGCTTGTCGAGCGTGCCGCCGGTGTGGCCCAGTCCGCGACCCGACATCATCGGCACGGCGACGCCGCACGCGGCCACCAGCGGGCCCAGCACGAGCGAGACTTTGTCGCCGACGCCGCCCGTCGAATGCTTGTCGATGCGCGGCGTCGTCCAGCCGTCGAACGACAAGCGATCGCCGGACGCGAGCATCGCGTCCGTGAGCGCGGCGAGCTCTTGCCGCTCGAGGCCGCGCATGAACACGGCCATCAGCAACGCCGCGATCTGATAGTCGGGGATGCGGCCGGCGGTGTATTCCGCGACGAGCGCCGACCATTCTTCGGGGCTCAGCGCCCCACCGTCGCGCTTGCGCTCGATCAAGGGGCCGACGATCATTCTCGCATGTTCTCCATTATTCTTGCTCTCCTCGTCGCGCAAAACCCCGTCAATCACGTCGCACTCGGTGACAGCGCCGGACTGATGCATCCCGATGTCGCGCTACGCCACTATCAGGCGGCCCTCGCCATCGATTCGTTGTCGTATGCGGCGAACTGGAAGGCGGCGCGGGCGATCGCCGACATCGCAAAACAAATACAGGGCAATGACGATTCCCTCAAGCACCGCCGGGACAGCCTGTATTCCGTGGGCCGGACCTATGCCGAGCGGGCGATTCGCGCGGATTCGACACGGGCCGACGGACATTACGCCCTGTCGATGGTGCTGGGCCGGTTGTCACGCACCAAAGGCAGCAAGGAGCGGGTGCGCTACGCGAGAATCATCTTCGACGAGGCCACCCGCGCCGTGCAGATCGACTCCAACTACGACAATGCACACCATGTGCTCGGCGCCTGGCATGCCGAGGTGAAGCGGCTGTCGGGGCTGCAGCGCTTTTTCGCCAAGGCGCTGTTCGGCGGCGGCTTCATGAGCAAGGCCAACTGGGACGACGCGGTGCGCCACCTGCAGCGCGCCGTCGCGATCGCGCCGAACCACATCTACCACCGGCTCGAGCTGGCAGAGGTCTACACCGACCTCGGCCGCTATTCCAAAGCGCGCGAGCAGCTGCAGGTGATCGCGACGCTGCCGAACGTCGATGTCCTCGACGCGCAGTACAAAGAGGACGCTGCAGCACTACTCAAAGACATTCAGAACGAAAAGGACGAGACCGACTAGCGACTCTCCCGCATCACGCGCTCGATGGCATCGGTCGAGCGCGGCGCTCCGGCCGACAGCCATTCCCCGCCCTTGGCAGTGACCAGCACGTCGTCCTCGATCCGCACACCCAACTGTTCCGCCTGGATATAGATCCCCGGCTCGAGGGTGACCACCATCCCGGGCTCCAGCGGCCGGCCGATCCCGACGTCGTGTACGTCCATCCCGATGGGATGGCCGAGACCGTGGTTGAAGAACTCGCGATCATCGCACGTCCGCTCGCCGCACAACGTCCCCGAGTGCTCCCGCATGTACCGGCGTGCGAGGCCATCGAGCTGGCGCATCGTGACGCCCGGGCGCACGGAATCGAATGCCGCCTGCTGCGCCCCAAGAACGAGATCGTAAATCGCCTTTTGTCGCGGTGTGAATCTCCCGTTCACCGGGAAGGTGCGCGTGACATCGGCGGTGTACTGGCCCCATTCGGCGGCGGCGTCGATCACGACCAGATCCCCGTTCTCGGTGCGGCGCCGGTTCACGTCGTAGTGGAGCGTCGTGGAATTGGGGCCGCTGCCGACGATCGACGGATAGCCGAGGCGGTCGGCGCCATTGCGGCGGAAACCATCTTCGAGCGCGGCCTCGAGCTCGTACTCGTACATCCCGGGCCGCGCGGCGCGCATCGCCGCGATGTGGCCCGCGACGCTGATGTCCACCGCGCGCCGCAGGCGGGCGATCTCGTCGCCATCCTTCACCGCCCGCATCGAATCGACGATCGGCAGCACGTTGCGCACGTCGGCGCCCGAAAAGGTCAGATCGGAAATACGACTCTCGGCTTTCGTTGCCGGGCTGAGCGGCACGTAGATCGGCCCGCTCCCCTTGCCGACCATCATCCGCTGTACCCGCCGGTCCAACGAGTCGGTCGGCAGCACCGCTCCGATCCCGGAAAGCCGCACCGCGACGCTGTCCGGACCGAGCCGCAGACCGGTCCACCGCTCCTGTGAAGGCGTGCGCGGCGGCAGGAACAACACCGTTTCGAGGGAATCGGCCCCGCGGGCGGTCATCAGCAGCCATGCGTCCTGCGTCTCGAGCTCGGTGAAGTAGTAGAACGTGTTGTCTTGCCGGAAATCGTTGTCCTGCACGTAGTCCTGTTCGATGTTCCGCTCGTGCGCCGCGGGAATCAGGACGGCGCCGCGGCCGATGCGGCGCAGCAGCGCGCGTCGCCGCGCGGCGACGGCGGCGGTGTCCACGGGCCGGCCCATCCCCGGCAGCTCCGGAATGACGGTGTAGGCACCGATGGGGGCGCGGGTGGCAGGTCCGGACTGCGCGGGCAGGATGGCGAGCGGCGCCGCGAGCGCGGCGAGAGCGAGACCGGTGAGCGTTCGCATGAGGCGTAATCTACACGCGCTTGACGGACTCTGAGTTCCCGAGCGAAACTATTGCACTCATGACAATCAACTCGGCTCTGACGCACGCGGAAGCGGAACGGCTTGCCGCGCGGATCGCCGAGCTCGAGCATGAGCGCAAGCACCTGCTCGCGGTCATCGAGATCCTGAAGGAAGCCTCCAGTTCCTTACACTTTATTGACATTCTGCAGTCCATCGCCCGCAAGCTGGGCGAATCGTTCGGCCTCGACCGCTGCTCCATCTTCCTGGGCGAAAAGGGCGGCCGCCAGGTACGCCTCGTGGCGTCGTACGAAGACCCCACGATCCGCAACTACGTCGTCGATCTCGATCGCTACCCCGAGCTCAAGCGCGCGATGCAGAGCGGCGAGACCGTCTTCATCCCCGACGCCGCCAACGATCCCTCGCTGCGGCACGTGAAGGGGGAGCTGATCAATCGACGCGTGAAGTCGATCACGGTCGTCCCAATCACGTGGCGGTCGGTCGCGATCGGCGCGATTTTCCTGCGCACCTACCGCGACGGGCCCACCTTCTCCGATGCGGATGTGCGCTTCGTCCAGGTCGTCGCCGCCCTCACCGCGCAAAGCCTGCGCAACGCCCACCGCTACGAGCGGCTCGCCCACCGAACCCACGAGACGGGCGACCAGCTGCGCCGCATGGAGCTCGAGCGGGTCGCCCTGCTCTCGTTCATGCGCCGGCTGCTGGACACGTTCGGGACGCGGGAAGGCGCGTGGGGCGAAGGCCTCCTTCCCAAAGCCAGCGCCGAAGAGCTCGACCGATTGGTCGGCGTGGCCATGGCGGTCATTCAGGAAGAAGCCAAGGGGCGGTGAAGCCGGCAGCACGCGCCGCTGAGCTGCGGCGGATTCTGGAACGGGCGAATCACGCGTACTACCTCCTCGACAAGCCGGAGATGTCGGACGCGGAGTACGACCGGCTGTTCCGCGAGCTCCAGACGCTCGAAGCGAAGCACCCCGACCTCCGCACCGCCGACTCCCCCACCCTCCGCGTCGGCGGCGAACCGGCGACCTCCTTCCGCAAGCACCGCCACCTCGTCCCGATGCTCTCGCTGGCGAATGCGTTCACCGAAGCCGAGCTGCGCGAATGGGAGGAGCGCAACGCCCGGCTCGTGCCGGAGGTCACCGCGGCGGGCTACACGCTCGAGGTGAAGATCGACGGCGCCGCCGTCAGCCTCACCTACGACGACGGCGTCCTCGTCACCGGCGTCACGCGCGGCAATGGCGTCGAAGGCGAGGACGTCACGGGGAATCTGCGAACGGTGCTCGACCTGCCATTGCGCCTGCGCGGCAAAGGCTGGCCTAAGAAGATGGAAGTGCGCGGCGAGGTTTACTTGCCGAAGAGCCAGTTCGCGGAGACCAATAAGCAGCGTGAGAAAGCGGGCGAGCCGCCGTACGCCAACCCGCGCAACGCGGCCGCCGGCGCACTGCGCCAGCTCAACCCCAAAAAGACCCGCGCCCGCGGACTGCGCGTCTTCACCTTCCAGGTCGAAGCTCCCGGTCTGAAGCTCGGTATCGAATCGCAGCACGAACTGCTCGAGACAATGCTGAAGTGGGGACTTCCGGTCGAGCCGCACCACACGCGCGTGAACGACCTCGACGCCGCCCACCAGGAAATCACCAAACTCCAGGCGTTGCTGCCGACGCTCGACTACGGCGCCGACGGTGTCGCCGTCAAAGTCGACAAGCGGTCGCTGTACGCCGAGCTGGGCACGGTCGGGAATCGCGAGCCGCGCTGGGCCGTGGCGCGCAAGTTTGCGCCCGAAGTGCAGATCACGAAGCTGCTCGAGATCCGTATCAACGTCGGGCGCACGGGCGCGCTCAACCCGTATGCGGTGCTCGAGCCCGTGGAAATCGGCGGCGTCACGGTCTCGAACGCCACGCTGCACAACGCCGCGCTGATCGCCGCCAAGGACATTCGTCAGAGCGACTGGGTCGAGGTGACGCGCGCGGGCGAGGTCATCCCGCAGATCCTGGGCCCCGTGAAGGACAGGCGGACCGGCGCTGAGACGCCCTACAAGATGCCGGAGCGTTGCCCCACCTGCGGCTCGCAGGTCGAGCACCCGCAAGACGAGGTGATGACCTACTGCCCCAACATCTCATGCCCGTCGCGCATCCTCGAATCGATCGTGCACTTCGCGAGCCGCAGCGCGATGGACATCCGCGGGCTCGGCTACGAGCGGGTGCGCGCCCTCCTGGACGCGAAGTTGATCACCAACGTGGCCGACCTGTACACGGTGACGCCGATGCAGCTGCTCACCCTCGAAGGGTTCGCGGAGAAATCCGCCCAGCAACTCGTCGACAGCATCGCCGATTCGAAAAGCCAGCCGCTCTCGGCACTGCTGTTTGGGCTCGGGATTCGCCATGTCGGCCAGCAAGGCGCGAAGCTCCTGGCGCGGCACTTTGGCACGATGGAAGCGCTCGCGAAGGCTTCCGCCGAGGAGGTCGGAGAGGTGCGCGGGATCGGGCCAGCCATCGGCGAGGCCGTGGTCGGGTTCTTCAAGGACTCGCGCAACAAAGACCTGCTCAAGAGCCTCAAGCAGTACGGGCTGACGTTGAAGGAAACGGCGACGGCCACCGGCCCGCGGCCGCTCGCCGACCAGACCTACGTCGTCACCGGCACGCTCCCGACGCTGTCGCGGCAGCAGGGGCGCGACCTGATCGAGGCAGCCGGCGGGCATGTGTCCGACAGCCTATCGAAGAAAACGACTGCGTTGGTCGTGGGTGCCGATCCGGGATCCAAGCTCGACAAGGCGAAGTCGCTCGGCGTCGAGCAAATCGACGAAGCCGAACTCTTGCGCCGCGCGAACCGCAAACCCTAAGTTGCCTTCCCATATGACGGCTCCCAGTATCGTCCGGCAGCTGCATGCGAGCCTCGGCGCGCATGCTCCCGATCAGCTCATCACCGTCTTGCAAGAGGCCGGCTATGCCGCCGGCGAAGGGCTCTATCAGGCCTTCACCGCGGTGAACAGCCCGACGGATCTCGATGCCGACCTACTCGGCGAAGCGCTCTCGGAGTTCTTCACGAGCGGCGGCTGGGGTTCCGTCACGGTGAATCCGGTCGGGATCGGTGCCCTGGCGCTCGACTCGACGGACTGGGCAGAGGCGGAGCCCGGCACCGCGCAGTCACCGATGTGCTTCTTCTCCGCGGGGATGCTGGCTGATTTTCTGGGACGGCTGTCGGACGAGACGGTGGCGGTGATGGAAGTCGAGTGCCGCAGCCGCGGCGACGAGCGGTGTCGTTTCTTGTCGGCCACGCCCGAAGTGTTGGAGAAGGTCTATACCGAAATGACGGCGGGGCGAACGTACGCCGAGGCTCTCGGCGGCTAGCGGTGCGCTACGCTGACACCCTCAAGTAGGAGTGAGGGTGAAAAACGCGAGCCGAGCCACCGCCCGTCGCTGCCAAATCCCCCAATCCGTTTGAGCAGCTCGTAGGCGTTGCCCGCGACCGCGGCGTCTTTTACGCGACCCGTGACCTCGCCGCGCTGCACGCGATACGCGAGTCCGACCGGGTGGCTGAACGCGCCGCTGATCACATTGCCCTGCCCCACGCCGATCAGGTCATCGACGATCAACCCCTCGTCGATGTCGCCGATCAGTCCGCCGCCCAGGACGGCGGAGTGGGCGCCATGTGCGCCATCGGTCCCGCGAAACAGAATGTTCGTGTACCCGATGTGTGGTTTCCCAAACACCCCGCGCCGGCCGTTGCCCGTGCTCTGGGTCTTGGCGCGCGCGGCGGTTTCGAGATCGTAGACGAAGCGCCCCACGGCACCCCGCTCTACCAATCCGGTAGCACGCGAAGGCACGCACTCGTCGTCGATCGGGCGTGATGCGGGCCGTCCGGGCGTGAGCGGATCGTCGAAGATCGAAAGCCGCTCATCGAACATCGTCTCTCCGACTTTGCCCGCCAGCGGTGAGCTGCCCTGCAGCACGGTTTTCCCCGAGAGTGCCTGCTCGAGCGGCAACACGACGGCGGCCAGGCCGGCCGGCGTAAAGACGACGGGCAGCGCGCCATCGGGCGGCGTGACGACCTTCAATGCGGCCGTGAGCCGCGTCTCGACCGACCGCACCAGCGTTTCGAGATCGGCGTCGCCCGGCATGTCGGCCCCGACGTACTGATCGTAGACCATCAGCACGTCGTCACCCGCAATGCGCGTGAGGTCGGCGGTCACCGCGATTCCCGTGGCGCGGTACTCGCCTCGGGCGCCGGCGGTGTTGCCGACGGCCGTGTCTGCGACCTCCCGCTGTACGGAGACGTTGACCTGGCAGTCGGGCCGCGACAACCGCTCGACCAGCAGCCGGCCCATGCGGATCAAGTCGTCGAGCGACGCGCTGGCGGTGCGGTCGAAGAACGTCGGAATACGCGGAAGTTCCGAAGCGGCGCCAGTCGGAAACGCGAGATCCACGATCTCGCCCAGCTCCGCTGATGCGCGCGCGCGCCCAACCAGCTCGACTGGGTCGGGCTTGGCGGCGGTGGTGCCCGCGACGCCCATCCGTCCGCTCGCCAGGACGCGCAGGTTGAGCCCCGCTTGCTCGGAGATGCCGGCCGACTTGAGCCTGCCCGACTCGAACGCGACCGCGGTTTGCTCTTCTCGACGCCACAGCGCGTCGGCGCCCCCCCCGTCGACCTTGCCGCGAGTGGCGTCGAGCACGCGATCGATCATACGTCGCCGCCGATGAGGGCTTCTTCGATACGCACGTGCGGTGCCCCTTCGGTGACCGGCAGCGGGAATTGGCCGCCTTTGCCGCAACCGCCGCCCATCTGATTCCAGGTGAAGTCGCCGGCGATGTGATCGATGCGGTCGAGCGTCTGGAACAGATTGCCCGCCAACACGACATCCTTCACCAGCTCGGCGACCTTGCCGTCGCGAATCATGTAGCCCCAGCCCGCCGTGAACGAGAAGTTCTCGAGCATCGTCTGCCCGCCGAACGCCCCGCAGGCGTAGACACCGAGCTTGATGTCGCTGATGAGATCGTTGAAACCGACGCCCGTTTTGCCGGGCGCGATATACGTGTTCGTCATCCGGACAATCGGCGGGTGACGGAACGAAATGGCGCGGGCATTGCCTGTGGGCCGTTCGCCGAGCTTTGCGGCCGTCTCGCGGGAGTGCAGGCGCCCAACCAGGATGCCCTCCCGAATGAGCGGCGTGTCCTGGGTGGGCGTGCCTTCGTCGTCGTACGGCAGCGTCCCGCGCAGGCCCTGCGCGGCGCCGTTATCGCCGACATCGAGGGCCGGCTTTCCGAACCGCCGCCCCAGCGTCATCATCTCGCGCGCCTGGGGGTTTTCGTACACGAAGTCGGCCTCGGAGAGATGCCCGAACGCTTCGTGAATGAAGACGCCCGCGAGCTCATTGTCGAGAATCACCGGATAAGCGCCGCCGCGCACGCGGGGAGCATCGAGCAGGTCGACGGCGCGCTGCGCGACGACGCGAAACCGATTCTCGAAGTTCTGGACGCTGTTCCAGCCTTTGCGCAACCCGATGGACTCGAGCCCCTTCTCGATGTTGCCGTTGCGCCGCCCGATCGCCGTGCCCGACACGACGACTTCGGGCCGCAACTCGTAGAGCGACGCCCCTTCGGAGTTTACGTACCAGACTTCCGAAACCTCGTCGCGGTAGCTCGACTGCGTATCGACGATCGCATCCGACACGCCGAGCATCGCGCCGTTGTACCGGTCGAGCAGCCTCTTCTTGTCGGAGAGCGAAATCCCACGCACGTCGCCGTCGAGCTCGAGGATGGCGTCGGCGACCTCGGGTGCCGTCTCCGCCAGCCGGATGGGATCATCCAGCCGAACCGCACGCGACAGCTCGTTGGCGCGCGCGACCATGGCGGGCAATTCGTCGAGCGAGGTGAACGAGGCGATGCCCCACCCGCAACCCTCGTTGAGGACGCGGACGAAGCCGCCCTGGTCCTCGCTCACGGTCGCCGTCTCGAGCCGGCGGCCACGGAAAGCGACGGTGGAGCTCCAGGTGCGTTCGACGCGGATTTCGGTGTAGCCAGCGCGGGACTGTTTGACTGCTGCGGCCAGACGATCTTTCAACGGGGGGGCGTCTCTTTCAGTTTGGCCCGGTAATCGGGGCGGACGACGATCTCGCCGTTGACGATGACTTCGAGGTCCCAGGGCAGGATGATGAAGTTCTCGTTCTCGAGCGCGTAGAAATCGGGTTTGTACGTGCCGGTCTTGAACGACACCGCCGTCTTCACCGCCGCCGGCTTGAGATCGCGCACCGCGGCAAGCGCGAGCTTCATCGTGTTGCCCGATTCGCAGGTCTCGTCCACGAGCAGCACCCGTTTGCCGGTCACCAGGCGCGGCGGGCCCGCGATCACCGATCCTTCGGGGGTAATGGCGATCGAGGCGAAGTCACGCTGCAGAATGCTCGCGACGACCGCGCCGGGGATCACGCCCGCTTTCGCGATCCCGATGACGACTTCCGGGTCGTACTCGCGGAAGACCTTCAGGGCCAGCACCCGGCAGAGCTCACCGAAGAAGGGCCAATCGACCTGCAGCACGCCCCGGGGGGTTTTACGGCGAGGGCGCATTCCGGCGGATTGAGCCATGGTCTGGGATTCTACATTGCCAGCGTCAGGAGCCGCAAGCTATTTTCGCCCCATGGGTTTCTGGCGCCGCTTGTTCGGCGGGGGGGGCTCGTCGGTTGACGATCTCAAACCCCAACGTCTCGATTATCTCAATGAAGCGCTAGCCCTCGAGCGTCAGGGGGATTATGACGCGGCGCTGACGTCGTATCGCTTGGCACTGCGCGATCACCCCAACGACGCGCGCATTCTCCAGAACATGGCGATCGCCTTCACCAAGACACGCCGCTTCGACGAAGCGATCCGTCACTACCGCCGCGCGCTCGAGCTCGACAGCTCGCTCGCGGGTGCCCATTACGGACTGGCGTTTCTGCTGCTGCAACGCGGCGATCCCGACGGCGCCGCGCAGCACCTGAAGACCTTCCTCGCGCACCCGCCCCGGGGACCCGACGCGCAAAAATGGATCGAGCACGCGACGCAGGCGTTGCACGATCTTGGCGCCTCCCCCGCCACTCCGGGAGGGATCGCGTCGTCGCGCGCGCCTGAAGAGAGGACTGGCAGCCACTGATTCGGACACTCGCGCTGCTCGCGGTCGCGGCAGCGCTCGCGTGCAAGATTAACACCGATCCGAACCTGGCCGTGGCGATTGAAATCGTGTTACCCGACAGCGGCCGCGTCGAGCTCACCGATACCTTCCGGCCCCGCGGCCGGGCGCTCAACGGCCTCGGCGATTCGGTACAGGCCCAGCTTTACTGGCGCACGCTCGACACCGCGATCATGGTCGTCCTGGACAGCACCACCGGCGTCACGCGTCCCAAGGTGGTGGGGACTGGGAGACTGCAGGCGCGCACCGGCAGACTGTTCTCCAATCCCCAAACGGTATCGGTGCTGGTTCGACTCGACTCGATGTACGCCGGGGGACCCACGCGCGATACCCTCGTCGTGACCCCGACCCCCACCACGACCGACTCGCTTTCCAATCCGCTGAAGATCGCGACCGTCGCGTTCGGGGGAAACGCCGCGAATCGGCCCGTCGTGTATGCCTTCACCACCTATCCGGCCAGCGGTCCGGTGATAACATTACTGCCGAGGGACACGGTCCTGACCGGCTCCGATGGCACCGCGGCCACGCAGCTGCGGCTCCACAAAGGCACGCTGCCAGACTCGGTGGTCGTGACCGCCACCATGCGGAAGTTCCACGGCGCCCCCCTTCCGGGCAGTCCAGTGAGGTTCGTTGTGGTCTTCAGGCCATGAACAGAGGCACGCTCACCCAGCTGTTCTTCACGACGGTGGATCGACACGCCGGGCTACCCGCGGCGTTTCGGTCCAAAGTTGGCGCCGCCTGGGTTTCCATCTCGCATCGCGAGGCGCTCGAGCGGGTGCAGGCGATCTCGCTCGGCCTGCGCGAGCTGGGTATCAAGCCGGGCGATAAGGTCGCGATCATTTCCGAGAACCGGCCCGAATGGGCGCTGACAGACTATGCCTGTCTGTGCGCCCGAGCGACTGACGTACCGATCTACCCGACCCTCACCGCAAAACAAACCGAATACATCCTGCGTGATTCCGAATCGGTGGCGGCGTTCTGCTCCACGGCCGCGCAGCTGGACAAGATCCTCGAGGCGAAGAATGCCTTGCCCGGGCTCAAGCACGTCGTTGCGTTCGACGGCAGCGCGGCAGCCCAGCGGCCGGGCATCACGTCGTTCGCCGCGCTCGAGGCGAAGGGCAAGGCGGCCGCGCCGAAGCATCCCGATTGGAAGCAGGACGCACTGAGCGTCGGCCCCGAAGACCTGGCGACGCTGATCTATACGTCGGGCACCACGGGCGATCCGAAGGGCGTGATGCTCTCGCACTACAACATCTGGTCCAATGTGCAGGCGTCCCTCCAGATGATCCCCATCGGCGGCGACGACGAGTGCCTGTCGATGCTGCCGCTGTCGCACAGCTATGAGCGCATGGTGGATTACACGTTGTTCCAGGCGGGCGTGATCATCAATTACGCCGAATCGTTCGATACCGTCGCCGCAAACCTGCAAGAAGTAAAGCCGACCGTGGTGTTGTCGGTGCCGCGGCTCTACGAAAAGGTGTACGCGCGCGTGCTCGAGAACGCGCTCTCGGGCAGCGCCATCAAACGCGCGATTTTTTTCTGGGCAAAGCGCGCCGGTGAGCAGTGGGCGACGCTGTCATTGGCGGGACTGCCGATTTCCGGCGGTCTTAAGGTCAAGAAAAAGGTCGCCGACCGGCTGGTCTTCGCCAAGCTGCGGGCCCGCACGGGCGGCAAAATCCGGTTCTTCGTCTCCGGCGCGGCGCCGCTGTCGGCCGACATCGCCAAGTTCTTCTACAGCGCCGGCCTACCGGTCATCGAGGGGTACGGGCTCACCGAGTCGTCGCCCGTCCTCACTCTCAACCCGCTCGACCGCATCAAGCTGGGAACGGTCGGCCGCGCGATTCCCGGCGTCGAGCTGAAGATCGCGCAGGATGGCGAGATCCTGGCCCGCGGCCCGAACATCATGCAGGGCTACTATAAATTGCCCGAGGCGACTGCCGAAACTGTCGACGCGGACGGCTGGCTCCACACCGGCGACATTGGGGAGATCGACTCGGACGGTTACCTGAAGATCACCGACCGCAAGAAAGAGCTGCTCAAAACGGCGGGCGGGAAATACATCGCCCCCCAACCGATCGAGATGATGGTCAAGCGCACCAAGTTCGTCGCAAACGCCATGCTGTACGGGGACCGCCGCAAGTTCCCCATCATCCTCGTGGTCCCGAACTTCGAGAACCTGGAGCGCTGGGCGCAGGAGCGGGGTCTCATGTACGGGACGCGCGCCGAGCTGATCGGGCTGGCGGACGTGCAGGCGAAAATGGAGCGCGAGGTCATGAGCACGCTGCGCGATCTCGCCAAGTTCGAGACGCCCAAGAAAGTCGTGCTGCTCGAGAATGACTTCACGATCGAGTCGGGAGAGCTGACGCCGACGCTGAAGGTCAAGCGTCGCGTGGTCGAGCAGCATTACAAGGACAAGATCGACGCCGCGTACGCGGCCGAAGACGCGATGGCCGCGGCCATCGAACGGTGAGTTGGGAAAGTCAAACCTATCGCTTCTCTCCTACCCAGAGCCCGTGTTCTGACGCCAGCTTGACGAGCCCGATCGGCAGTTCGGGCTCTTCGTTTTCCACGACAAAGCGGCGGCTGCGCAGCAGCACGCGATGCGCCTCGACGAGCCAAGGCGAGGTCGCGAGATCGGCGCCGACGACGACACCGCGCGCGACGGAAGTGCGGAGCGGCACCTTCTCGGTGGCGTACATGAGCGACAAGGTAGCCTGCTCGTCCATGTCCGGCGGCGGATTGATGCCGACGAAGTGAATCCCTTCCATCAGGCTGCTGAGCCGCGCCGCCTGGCGCGTCGCGGCGCCGACCAGCACGACGTATCCCCCGGGCCCCGAGAGCTCGAGCAGGGCCTGGAGCTTCGCGGCATCCGCGGACGGCAGGGGTGAGGGCGGCGTGTACGCCTCCTTGGACACGCGCTCGTGGCTGCGGCGGAAGTTCACGATGCCCCGCGAGATCGGATACTCCTTGTGACACACGGGGCAGCCGACCAACCCCGAGCGCACCATGCGGTGCTTCACCTCGCCCGTGGACAGCACCAGCATTTCCTCGCGATGCGGCTCCGGACAGCGAAGCATTTCCGTCAGCTCGATGTGCACTATCCCCTCGGCGTGTACACCGCCGGCAGCAACCGGATCTCTGTCACCGCCACATGCTCCGGCTGCGTCACCGCATACACCACCGCCGCCGCGACATCCTCGGCACGCATCATGTTCTTGCGCTTGGTGAAGCCCGGCTTGGAATCGGGATCCACGGCGTCCCAGATGTCGGTGTCGACGGGCCCCGGCGACACGAGCGTGGTGCGCACGCCGCTCTTCGCCGTCTCCTGGCGAATCACCTCGTGCATCCC
The DNA here is from genome assembly GCA_035300745.1 of Gemmatimonadales bacterium. Taxonomy (GTDB): domain Bacteria; phylum Gemmatimonadota; class Gemmatimonadetes; order Gemmatimonadales; family GWC2-71-9; genus 20CM-2-65-7. The sequence continues at coordinate 16,007 of DATGVC010000120.1, forward strand.
GCGCAGACCGAACTTGCTCGCCGCGTAGGCGGTCGAGCCGGAAAAACCGATGTAGTCGGAGATCGACCCGATCGTCACGAGATGCCCGCTGCCCCGCGTGACCATTTTTGGCACGATGGCGCGGGCGAACAAGAAGGCAGCCGTGAGATTGGTCGTGAGTGTGGCCGTGAAATCCGCGGAGGTGGTCTCGGCGAGCGACTTGATGAAGAAAATTCCGGCGTTGTTCACGAGCACGTCGGGCACACCCAGCTCTTTCTCCACGCGGCCCACGGCCTGCTCGATCGAGGCGGGATTCGTCACGTCACAGGCGATGTCCGTGCGCCGCTCGGCCGAGGCGTTCGGCAGGCTGCGCGCCAGGCGCACGACGTGCATCCCCCAGCCTCGCAGCGCATCGGCGACGGCGAGTCCGATGCCCCGAGACGCGCCCGTCACGAGCGCGATCTTCACAGCGAGAAGCTGCCGCCGTGCACCAGCCTCAGGAATTCATCGCGCGTCTTGCCGTCGTCCCGGAACGCGCCGCGGAGCGCGCTGGTCACCGTCTTGGAGTTCTGCTTCTCCACGCCGCGCATCATCATGCAGAGGTGATAGGCCTCGATCACGACACCCACCCCCAGCGGCTTGAGCACGCCGCACAGCGCCTCGGCGATCTGATCGGTGAGCCGCTCCTGGACCTGGAGCCGGCGCGCGAAGATCTCGACGACGCGCGGGATCTTGGAGAGCCCCACGATCCTGCCGTTCGGCAGGTAGGCAACGTGCGCTTTTCCGAAAAACGGCAGCATGTGGTGCTCGCACATCGAGTAAATCTCGATATCGCGCACGCAGATCATGCTTTCGTGCTTCTCCTCGAATACGGCGTCTCCGACGACTGCTTCGACGTCCAGCCCGTAGCCGCGCGTCAGCCATTTGAGTGACGCCTCCACGCGCGCGGGCGTTTGCTTGAGTCCCTCGCGCTTGGGGTCTTCCCCCAGCTGCTCGAGCATCTCGTGGACGAGCGTCTGGAACGGGATGCGCACCTCAGTAGGCTCCGTGTGCGATTCGTGGAAGCTGTGCAGGCTCGCGGACTTCATGTGGTCTCGTGCCATACTCACTTTCCTTCGTAGTCGACGTAGTTGCGCTCGGTCTCCCACAGCCGAATATGCGCCAGGCGCGCCGGCGCGACGGCCGGCGCCAGCACGCGCCAGCACACGACCGCGATGTTCTCGGCGGTAGGATTCACGTCGCGAAACCAGGGGACGTCGAGATTCAGGTTCTTGTGGTCCAGGTGACGCAGCAAGCATTCGGTCACGATGTCCTTGAGCCTGGCGATGTCGAGCACATAGCCGGTCTCGGGGTCGATCTCCCCATCCACCGAGACGTCGAGATTGTAGTTGTGGCCATGGAAATTGGGGCTGTTGCAGACGCCGAAGACGCGCTCATTTTCCGCCTCACTCCAACGCGGATTCGCGAGTCGATGCGCGGCATTGAAATGGACACGACGTGTCACTACGCAGCGCGACATACTTAAAGCTACTCGCCCAAGCGACGCAGGCGGGAGGCACCGCACTCGCGGCGTTGTGGACGTTTCCCAGCATGCTGCTGTCGGCGTTCCTCGTCGCCTGGGGCGCGGAAGCGGCGCAGTTCCTCATCTCTCAAGGCCTCGCGCTCGCGATTCTCGCATGGCTGCAAACGCTGCCCGAGTTCGCCGTCGAGGCGGTCATCGCCTGGGAGGCGGGACGGAATCCCGAGCGCGCCCACCTCGCGATCGCGAATCTGACGGGAGCGATCCGGCTGCTCCTCGGCCTGGGCTGGCCGATGATTTACTTCGTGTTCGCTGCCGCCAGCCGCGGTCGCGGCGGCACAGGGTTGCCGCGGATCCAGCTCGAGCCGGAGCATGCGGTCGAAGTGATGGGACTCGTCCCGCCGCTGCTCTACTTCATAGTGGTGCTGTGGCGGCAGCGCATCGGCGTGATCGATGCCGTAGTGCTCGTCGCGTTGTACGTCGGCTACCTCTGGATGCTGATGCGCAACCCGCCGCGCGAAGTGGAATCGCTCGCCGATGCGCCGCCGGTCTCGCGCTGGGCCTACGGGCAACGCGGCTGGCGGCAAAAGGCGGCCATTGGCGGATTGTTCGCCGTGGGAGGCGCGCTGCTGTACGTCACCGCGCATCCCTTTCTCAATTCAATGATCGCGGTGGCGGCGACACTCGGCATCAGCCAGTTCTTCCTGGTGCAGTGGGTCGCGCCGTTTCTCTCCGAGTTTCCCGAGTTCGTGTCGACGTTCGGCTGGGCGCGGCGCGTGACGCACGCCCCGATGGCCTTGATGAACATCGTGTCGAGCAACATCAACCAGTGGACGATTCTGGCCGCGATGATTCCCATCGTGTACGGCTTTTCGCACGTCCACCACTACGGCGTGTGGGCGGATTTCACGTTCAACATCGCGCAGCGCAACGAGCTCGCCCTGACCCTGCTGCAGACGATGCTGGGAGTATTGCTGCTCGCCAACATGGAGTTCGACTGGATGGACGCAACGGCGCTGTTCGTGCTCTGGGCCGTGCAGTTCGCGCTGCCCGAGCTGCGCACCGGAATCATGGTGGCGTACGGCGTCTGGGCGGTTGTGTTGGTGATCGGATTCGTCGTGAAAGGCCGACCGCTGCGGGCACCGGCGTGCTTCTGGCAAACGGTCCGTCAAAAACGATCGGCCGGGACCACATAACATGGGCCGGCCGACCGAGTACAACGGGAGCGAAGAGGGTTATTGAAGCCCGAAAGTAATGATGGGTCCCTCACCACGAATTCTGTCTTCCCAACGTGGGCATGACATGGGCCGCGGTATGCGGGTCCGCAATCGAGCTTGTTGGCTCAATAGTTTGATCTCCCCGCCCCTGCGTACTAGAATACGTTCTGGACCCTAAAGGTCAATCGCCCTGAATCTCACACTGCTCGCCGCTGTCGTGATGCTGATCGCGTGGTTCTTGTTGCTGTTCGTGGCGCAAGTGCCCAGCGGCACGATTCACCTGCTCTACGCGGGCGCGATCATCCTGTTCGCCCGGCGGATTCTGGTCGGCGCGCCGCG
>DATGVC010000121.1:0-13377 GCA_035300745.1 Gemmatimonadales bacterium
GTCCCGCTTCGCCGATGGCATCGCCGTGCTCGCGGCGGACGTAGAGACGGCGCTTACGCGCTATGTGCTGACGACTGCTGACGCCGTCGTCATTGCGACGCGTGGGCACCGCAACGATGCGTTGATCCTCGAGCGGGTCGCGACGTCGCCGGCCGGCTACGTCGGGTTGCTTGGCAGCCGTCGCAAAAAAGTCGTCGTCACGAAGGGGCTCAAGGCGGCGGGAGTGCCGGCGAACAGTCTGCAGCGTGTGCGGGTGCCCGTCGGGCTCCCCATCGGCGCCGTTACGCCCGAGGAGATCGCTGTCAGTGTCGTTGCCGAGTTGATCAGCTGGAGACGCGGCGAGTCTTAGGGTAGCGGCGCGACCTGCTCCAGCAGCCGATTGAGCGAGTCCGCCGAGAGCGGACCCGTGATCTCCACCCGCAAACCTTTGACGAACCGAGCCAGGCGATCCGCGCGCTCGCGTTGGACGCTGTTATAGTATCCCCTCCCGGACGAATCCGACAGCGCATTCGTACTCGCGGGCCGCTGAAAAATCTGAATCACGGTGGAGGAGTCCACCGCTTGTTCAACGACGACCATGCCGTCCGTTCCCGGACTGCGGCGGATTCTCCGGGTCGCGAGGCCGGGAAGCCCCACTGGGTCGGCGCCGAGGAGCGAGCGTGCGATGCCGCGGCTGATGATCGGCCATGCGGTCAGTGCCGAGCGATCTCGTGGCGCGGGAGCGCTTGCGACGGCGTTCGCGGCGGCACGACCCGTCACAACAACCTCTTCCAGGCGAAGCGGCTGCCGCGCGAGTGCAAGCGAATCACGGGCTTGGATGGCCGCCGCAGGTGCTGGTGCAACACTGCCGGCTGGTGCAGGTTGCGCGCTCGCTCCGAGGCCTGACGCCTCCGCTCGCGGGGCCGAATCCGCGCGCCGTTGCTGGGCAGCACGCGCCCGTTCATCGGCCGGAGCCGGCATCAGGCTATCCGCGGCAGGCTGCCGGGGTCGCGCCGGTGCAGCGCGCTTTTCTTCGTGTGTCGAAACGCGCTCGGTAGCTGCTCGATCTGCGGCAACGACGACTGGCTGGTCCACTGTGGCCGGTGTTGCTGCGGGACCGGGGGCTAGGCGTGGATTCCGGAGATAGTAGCCGAGCCCGAGGGCGAGAGCGATCGAGGCCGCCCAAGCGAACGCGTGACGCACGCGCCACTGCGAAGGTTTCGGCGTGCGCTGCAGTTGCTCGAAGGGGGGCGCCGGGCGCTCGACCGGTCGCGCCGATCCCAGTAATGCGCTAGCCCGCTCCAGCAGCGCCCGCTCCTCGGCGAGACTCGCTCGGCACGTCGCGCAGTCCGCGAGATGCGCCTCGAGCGCCGCTCGCTCGGCAGAGGGCAGCTCGCCGTCGAGGTACGCGTGCAGCGTTCCCTCATCCACGTGCGACATGCTGTCCTCCTTCCAGTCCTGCATCATAGGCTTCGACCAATCTCCGGCGCGCGCGCGCCAACGTGGTGCCAATCGCGCCGCGCGCCAATCCCGTCTGCGCGGCGATTTCGTCATACGACATCCCGGCATCCCACAGCAGCAGCGCCTCACGGTCTCGCGGCGTCAGCTCGTCGAGTGCCGCGCGCACTCGCAGCGTGCGCGTCTCGGCATCGATGTCCTCCTCGGGCGAGCTGTGGACCGCATCCGGCTCGCTCTTCAGCAGGGTGAGATGCCGCTTTTCGCGCGCCGCCCGGCGGGCCTCGTCACGTGCCATGTTTGCCGCCACCACGAAGAGCCATCCCCGCGTATTCTCCGGCCGATGGATCAGGGCCCGTGCAAACGCTTCCTGCGCGAGATCCTCCGCACGCTCGGCGTCCCAGACCTTGCGGTACAGGAAACGCACGAGCGCGGGATAGGTGTTGCGATACACCTCGGCAATGTCTTCGGGCACTCAAGTCTCAGCTTCTGAAATCGCGCACCAGCCGCTCCAATTCACCGGGGTTCCACCGTGTCTTCCCACCTTCACCAATCTTGATGCTGGCGCGCCGACCAGCCACCAGCACCGCCGGCTCGAGCGCAGCAGCCTCCCGCAGATCGGGGAGGGCCTTCAGCAACGCGAAGTATGCCTCACTGTACGGAGCGATGCTGACCACGCGCAGCGAGTCGCCGTGCCCGAGGTCGGTCCAGGTGCTATCGCGCATGATGAACAGCCGGCCGCCGACGCGTTGGGTCGGGTTGATCCCCGAGCGTGCGCGGCGCATTTCATCCAGCGCGGACGCATTGACGGTCCCGGTAACCACGACCTCCTCGAGGCGCAACGCATCGGCCATCGACCGTTCCCTCGTTGCCCGTCCGACGGACGCCGCGCCTGCCTGGTCCGCTGGTGCGGCAGCCGGTGCCTGCATCACGCGGTTCTCGGCCTGACGGCGCAGCGCGACGTTGGGCTCTTGAACCAGATACGACGTGTACTCAGTCAAGATCCCATACCGCAGGGCGAGCTGCTTCAACGCATCCATCAGCTCGCGCGTTTGACCGCGCAAGCGAATCTCGCGCGACAGTGCGCCCGCTCTGCGTGCGGCCCACAGCTGTTCGATGTACCGCGCATCGTCGTTTTCACGCTCTCTCACGCTCGTCCGAAACTCCTCTTGCCGACCGTTACGCCGGCCCTGAACCGTAACAGACCACTCCCCACTCCCCACACCCCGGTATCTGCCGAACACCACCATCTCGTCCCCGGCAAACAGGTCCGGGAGGTTGCCCGGTTGCATGTCATACAACTCGATACCCGAGCCCGCGGCAATCGTGACATCGGTGAGGACCGGACTGGCGACTTTTGCGGCTAACGCACCGACGGCGCGTTCGATGTTCTCTCCCGGCCGGATGTACTCGGTCGTGCCCCGGGCGCGCTCGGTCAGCCGGTCAAGGAGATACGTATTCACATCGTCGCCGATACCGAAGGAGAACACACGGAACTTGCCGCGGCCTTGCTCGGCGCTTGCGACGATTCGCTCGGGATCCGTTTCGCCGGTGCTCGCCTGGCCGTCCGTCAGAAACACGACGACGCCGAGCGACTGCTCCGCGGGCGCTTGGGCGAACGCCTCCGTGAGTGCACCGGCGATGTTCGTCCCGCCTTCCGCGTCAAGGCTGCGAATCCAGCTCTCGGCGTCGTGGCGCGCATCGGTCGTCACGCCGGTCCATCCCTGCGCGTAGCGACGCACACCGCCGGAGAACGCGACCAACCGGAACCGATCGCCCTCCCGGAGCGTGCCGAGCAGCTGAATCAACGCGGACTTCGCCTGTTGGATCTTTTCACCCGACATCGAACCCGAAACGTCAATCACGGCGACGAGGTCGCGGCGTAGCACGGTGGCCTCGGCAGCCGCGCCGGGAGCGAGCAGCAGCATGAAGTAGCCGTCCTCACCGGCGGGATGATGCGGCATGAGCGAAAGGCCGATCAGCCCGCGTGCCAGGGGCAACAAGAGCTCGAAGTCGCCGGTGGCTGCGCTTCCCTCCGCGAGCGTCACCTCGAGGCGATTGTCGTGGCGTGTGACTTGGACCTGATGCGTGGGAGAATAGGGATCGCCGAAGCGCGCAGCACTATCGACCTCGAGACGGAAACTGCGCGGGGCGGTTTGGCGATTGCGGTCGCCCAGGTAGCGGAACCGCCAGGCATCGCCGGCGCGGTCAAGCAGCTGCGTGTACTTCAATGTGATCTTGCGCGTCTCGCCGGGTCCGATAGGGAACACGCGCGCTCGGATCAGCCCCTGGCCGGCGAGCTCGATCAGCGCGGGATCGCGCTTCTGACGTACGATGGCTTCATAGATGGAGCGCGCCTGCGCCGCATCCATCGCTTCGCCGCGCAGCTCCTGATCACCCTGCCAGAGCGAGTAGCTCGAGAAGACAGCCTCGCCTGGCAGCGGGAAGTGATAGATCCCCTCGTTTAGCACGGGGCCGTTGTTGCGGAACCACTCTTCCACCGTGACCCGGGCAATGCGCCCGCTAACGCTGACCTGGACGGCGCTGCGGAGACGCTCGATTGGCCCGTTCGAAACTTGCGGGACCGGCCGCTCAGGGTCGATCCAGCCTTGAGCGAGCAAGGCGGACGAGATGGTACAAAGGAAGACGGCGGCTCCCAACACGCGCGACGTACGCATGGCTGCACCTGGTTAGGGACGCCATGAGAGACGCGGGTGCCCCTCGCAGTTGCACAGCCAGGAGTCTAAGTCGTAGCCGGAGCGGAGGTTACATCACGGCGCACAGGTTTGGCCCGGATTCGAGTATTTCTGCGTCCGGATCGGCAACGTCAACCAGGCCGAGGTTGGCCTCTTTGATGGTCCGGTATGCATCCGGAAAAGTCGTCGAATGGTCCGCGATCCACTTCAGAAATACCCGTTCATCCTGGATTGCGGTGGCTTCGTTGGTCGCGCTGATCACATCGAAGCGGGCGGCTATGGCGCGATCGGCGCGCCGCTCGGCCTCGCTGGCGTAATGGCCCGGTAGCACCAGCAGATCCCCCGGCCAAGTTTGACGCGCACGCTCCAGACTGTGCCACAGCAGTTTGGCCCACGACGCTGAGAGGCCCGCCAGATCTGGTCGGCCGACTGCCTTTACGAACAGAAAATCGCCGGTGAGGGCGAGGCCGTCGTCAGCGAGCAGCGCGATACTGCCGAGGGTGTGCCCCGGCACGTGGGCGGCGCGCAGTGTGCCGCGCCCAAACGCGACGGTGTCGCCGTCGCGGAGCGCGTGATAGGTCAGTCTACCTGGCTTCTGATCGTAGGGAGAAACGGCGTCGTCGGCGTGCAGAAAGTACGGCACGCGCCAGCGGGCCGCGGCCGCGCGCGCGCCGCTCAAGTAGTCGGCGTGAATGTGGGTGTCGACCACCGCCGCGGGCGTCGCGCGCAGTTCGATCAGCAGCGCGTCGTAGCGCTCGAGGTGCCGGCCGGGATCCACGACAACGGCGTCACCGTCACTCACGAGCACATAACTCAGCGCTCCCTTGCCAACGCGATCGAGCTGAACCACGTGCGACAGGGAGGGGGTGGGCGAGAGCTGGCGGACCACGTACACCGTTTCCCAGGCAGCCATGCCGCCGGTGACCGAGTACGCCTCATAACCCCGCTCGCGCAAAAAAGCGCTCGCCTGCTTGCTCGAATTGCCGTGACCGCAGACGACGGCGATGGGCCGCCTGGTATCCAGCTGGAGCGCGCTGACGTCAGGCAGCGCGAAGAGCTTGGAGCTCGGATGCGCGTGAAAGTCGAGCTCTGATCCGAGAGCAATGTGGCCGCGTTCGACTTTCTCCGGCGTGCGGACGTCGAGCACCTGCAATGGCTCCCCGCGGTCGAGTCGCTCGGCCAGCTCCTGCGGCGCGATCTGCGGCAAGGGTTCGTGCGCCATGCTATCGCAGCGCGATTGCCATGCCTAACAGTACCGCCAGGGTGTTCTGGGCGAAGGGAAAATCGGCGCGTTCCTTGAACACGGTATAACTGATGTCGACGCGCCCCTCGAGCGGCTGAGACACCGAGAAACGATATCCGGCACCGACGTTCGCGCCGGCAAACGCGATGCCCTTCGATCCGGTCTGTTCGACGTATTGCAGATTACCGCCCGCACCGGCGTACAAGCCACGATAGATCGCGATGTTCAGCCGCGGGGCGACATTGCCGTCGAACAGCGTGGCACCCTGCTGTTGGATGCGTTGCACGCCGAACCCAATTTCGAGGGCCAATCGCCCGGCGAGCGGCGCGTCGAGAAACAAAGGAGGCGGCGTGGTCGCGCCCGAACCTGGGGCATCGAGGACGCTCTCATGGGCGTCGACGTAGATTCCCGCCAGGGTTCCATAAAGATGGTTGCGGGCGTATCCTCCCGCGGCACCTACCTGAAGACGCCACGGCCTGAACGTCGTCGCATTTCGGTTAGAGCGTGCGCCCCGCGAGCTCAGCGCGTGCGATAGTCCGAACACCAGCGAGTAGATATTGCTCGGCGCGATCGAGTCCGTCTTCCGCTGCGTTAGCCATTGAGCTTCGATCCGTGCGTCCAGGTCCGCCCCGATTCCGTGGTGGTACCCTAACGCTCCCACCATGCCGGTCTGAGTAGAGTGACCACCATCGATTTCGTGGCGCCGAAGCATGCCCCCGGCGGCGACGTACAGGCTTGCGGTCACCGCGACATCGGCGCGGACCGTAAGGCGTACATCAGAACTGGATGATCCGGGGATCAAGCCGCTCGATTCTCTGAACTTGGTATGGGAGGCCGCCAGACTTGACTCCAACGCTATTCGTCGTGCGAGGGGCAGGATGACGAAGAGAGCCGGTTGGAGAGACCCGCTCCGGGGGAGTTCCCAGCGATCGATCTCATCGCGTAGCCCCGTGCCCGCGGGTTTCTGCCGGGAGACCCCACCCGCGATGCCGAGCTGAGTGGTCCATGTTTGCCCCGTGATCGACGAGCGGGCGAACGCCATCAGCAGCGACAGCACAATCGCGGTTTTCATCGCTCAGAAGCTAGTGCTTTATGGGGCTCCCGTTTTGTAGTCCCCCCTCTATATTGACCGCTATTGTGAAACAGTTCACAAGCGACACTAGCCCCCAGTTCCCAGCCCACGTTCGGAGGAGTCCCGCAATGCGCTTCGCTTTGCTCACGACCGTCGTCGCCATTGGCGCGCTCGCCTGTGGCAAGAAGGGTAGCGACCAGAATCAGTCACAGATGCAGAGCGCGCCCCCGGCAGCGCCCGCCGCAGCGGCGTCGACCGGCCCAGTCGTCGAGGTGAAGATGACCGGCAACGGCAGCACTCGCGCGGCGTTCGAGCCCAGCTCGATCACTATCCCGGCCGGCGCAACCGTGCGTTTCACGAATGTGGCAGGCGGACCCCACAACATCACGTTCTGGTCCGACTCGATTCCCGCGGGTGGCGCGGCGGCACTCAACGCCGGCATGAAGAACACCGTCGACAATCTGTCGGGACCGTTCCTGACGCAGCCGAACGAGACCTACGACGTATCGTTCGCCAACGCGCCCAAGGGCACCTACAAGGGCTATTGCACCCCGCACCTGACGCTCGGCATGAAGATCGCGATCAAGGTCCAGTAGTTGTTGCGTGACGTGAAGTCGGCGGCCCCGGCTGGTGCCGGGGCCGCTTTCTTGTTTTAATATTGCGCGACAGCATGAATGCGAAACGCGAAACGCTCGCGGCCCGACTCCGCTCCGGTCCGCTCTCCGTGCGGGAAGCCACGCAGATCTGTCGCGGATTGCTGTCGGCGATCGATAGTGCACACGCGCGCGGCACGGGGCACGGGGCAATCACGCCAAGTACGATCCTTCTCGAAGAAGGACGGCCGGTCCTCGTCTCCGGGGGTGCACGCTCGGCCGATGCGTTGGCAACCGATCTCTTCGCCGTCGCGACGGTGTTGTACGAATCCCTGAGCGGGCAGCCGTGGCCCACTGGGGCAGACCCGGAGTCGGCCGATTGGTCCGGCATCCCCGGTCGCCTGCGGCGCGCATTGCGCCGCGCCTTGAGCCCCGCGCCCGAGCGGCGCTGGCCTGACGCGGCCGCGTTTCAACGGGCCCTGTGGGTCCCTCGACTGCAGGATCCCATCTGGCCCGCCATCGTCGTCATCCTGCTCGCCGCAGCGATCGTAACAACCGTCGCTTTCTGCAAACCGCTTGGACTCTGTTGGGAACGGCAACCGTCCCAGCCTACTTCCGCGCCCCCCGCGCCCCCCGCGCGCCCCGCGCCCGCCGCGCCGCAGGCTCAATGATGGCGCACGGCTCGCGCAGGGCGGTTCTCGTGCTCATCGATGGCGCACGTTGCGATGTGCTGCGGGAGCTACTGGGGCGCGGCGACCTCCCCAATCTCGCCCGCTGGGTCATCGAGCCCGGCGGACTCGCGACCGGCACGACGGTTTTTCCCTCTACGACAGGTGTCGCGTACATCCCGTTCCTGTTCGGCCGCTATCCGGGCAGCGTCGGAATCCCGGGCATTCGCTGGCTCGATCGACGCGGTGCCGCCGGTGGATGGCGCCAGCAATGGCGGGCCGCGCGTAGCTATTGCGGCGTACAAGCGGGCTGGCTGAACAGCGACATCGCCCCGGCTCCGTCGCTGTTCGACCTGGTCCCCGAAAGCATCGCGATCTGCACGCCGCTGGTCCGTGGACTTCGCCCGGGTGCGAATCGTCTCACCCTCCGCCGCGCGCTTCTGGGCTCGGCGGCACATTACGTCGGGACCTATCCGGCGCTGGACCGGGCGGTCGCCCGCGCCTGGCTCGACGCCGCTGGCGCATCGTGGCGCTTCCTCTTTGTCGTCTTCCCAGGCGTCGACGGTATCTCGCATCTCAAGGACCCGTGGCATCCGGCGGTTCTCGAGAGCTATCGGTTCGTCGATCGCGTGCTGGGTGCATTTGTCACCCGGGTCGGCAAGACGGCCGACCTCCCGGGATTTTTCGTCGTGTCGGATCACGGAATGACGGTCATGCGCGAGCATTCCGACACGGCGGTCCTGCTGGAACACGACGGTGTTCGCACGTTGCGGCACCCCTTCCATGTCTGGCGACGGGGTGCCCGGGTGGCCACCATGGTGTCGGGCAATGCGAGCGTGCAGCTCTATTTCGATCCTCGTTCGGGTCGGGAGCATCCGCTGACGGCGTCGAGGATCCCACCCGGGATCCTCGAGCGCGTACTCGCGTTGCCGGCCGTGCGGCTTGCCGCCTGCCGAGCCGACGGCGGGGGTGTGGTGGTGCGAACGCAAAACGGCGTCGCGCTGTTGACTGAGACGTCGGGCTTAATTCGCTACCAGCCCCAGAGCGGCGATCCGCTGCGGCTGGGTGGGTCTGTAGAACTCGATGACCGCCAGCTGCTGTTACGGACAAGGGAGAGCGACGTGCCGGACGCGCCCCGTCAATTGCTTCAGCTTTTCCAAACGCCCCGGTCCGGTGATCTCGTCCTGGCGGCCGCGCCGGGTGCCGATTTCCGTGGCCCGTGGGAAATCCCGGAGCACCGGGCCGGCCACGGGAGTCTCATTGCGGAACATATGGAGGTCCCGATCGCAGCCAGCGTGGCTCTTCCGGACGCTCCTCTTCGTACAGTAGATCTGATGCCGACGATATTGGAGCGCCTCGACGTCCCCGTCCCATCCGGTGTCGTTCTCGATGGCGTTCCCTTTACCAAAATCGCTGCCGCAACGGAACAACTGGTTCGGTGAGGAGATTGCCGATGCCTCCACGGGTGTTCGTGGTCGTAGTCGCGCTGCGCTTGGCCGTCGCCGTGTACGAGGCGATTGCGGATCCTGTGAAGCCACCGGTCTCATCGGACGATTGGAGCGCGCTGGAGCACACCACGATCACGAAGAATCCACAGCGCGACGAGCTGACGATGGAATTGCCTGCCGTGGAACTCCCTGCCGGCACCGTCGTGGACCAGGCAGCGTCGGTCGCCGAGTTTCCGGTGAATGGCTCGGTCTACGCCCTTCATGCGGAAGTCGTCGATGAACACGGGCGCCGGCTGCCAAACGCCTTGTTGCATCATATGAACGTGATGGACCCCGCCGAGCGTGAGCTCTTCCTTCCCATCTCGCGGCGCATTCTCGCGTCGGGGCGGGAGACGGGAGAGATCCGGTTCCCCTGGCTGCTCTTTGGCGCCCCGATGCGCGCCGGCGAGCGCATCCTCGCGAATGCCATGGTTCACAATCCGACCGCGGTGAGTTATCGCGGCGTGCGCGTCCGGCTGGTGCTGAGTTATGTGCCCGACCATCGGCCCTGGCCGCTTTTCACCGTCATCCCCTGGCAACTGGACGTTGCCTTTCCCGTGGGAGACAAGTCGTTCGATCTGCCTCCGGGACGGAGCGAGCGGTCATATGAAGGAAGTCCGGCGGTCGCCGGCAAGGTGATCGTGATCGGCGGCCACATGCACGAGTACGGCCGGACGATCGAGTTCTGGGATGCGACGACGGGCAAACTGCTTTGGCATGGAGAACCCGCTCCAGCACCTCCCGGGGAGCCCAGCGCGGTGCCGATGGGGAGGCTGTACGGCCTGACGGGTATGGGCATGCGCATCACCCCCACGCACCGCTATCGCGTGCGCGTGTTGTACGAGAATCCAACCGGTCAAGCGATTGCCAACGGTGGAATGGGCGTGGTAGGCGGATTGTTTATGCCTGATCGCAAGGCGGTGTGGCCGGCGACGAACCAGAGCGACTCACTCTACCAGCAGGACCTGCGTCACTTCATGGGGCCGGTGGGCAAACCGGCGGTTGGTGCGCCGATGTCCCACATGCACATGGGGCACTAGACGCGGCTGCCGGACTCTACTCCGTAGTCGGCGACCGCGAGGCGCTGCGGCTCCGCCGCTTCAGCGGTCTGCATGACTCCAAGCATCATCGCCGCCACGATCAATCCAGCGAGCGCATCAACGGCGTAATGGAATTGTCCGTAGACCACGGCCAGAATCAGGCCGGCGGTGAAGGGCAGCAGCACGAGCCCGAGCGCGCGCCAATAGCGCAGTGCCATCCCCGTCGCCACGACGGACGCGGCGACGTGTGACGATGGGAACGCGGCGCCCCAGGAATCCCCCCGATCCAGCAGCCAGGCGGCGAAGCGCGCCGGCCCGACGTCGGTGGCGGAATTGTGGGCGACGTCGAACGCATAGCGCGGTCCCGCGACCGGGAAGAAAAGGAAGGCGACGTAGCAGAGGTAGAAGGTCGCCACGATGGCGAAGATCGTGTGCCGCGACGCATCGCGCCGGCCTACCATCCACAGCGCAAACGGAGAGGCGCAGAGGATCGGATAATAGGCGAGGTAGCACGCGTGTAGCACCCACGACGCCATCACATTAGGCGACTCCCGAATCCAACGATACGAGATCTGTGAGCCGAAGACCCACGTCTCGAGCCGCTGGATGAGGAGGTCGTTCTGAAAGCCGGCGCTCAGTGTGAGCACCCCGATCTCCCCGTAGAGGGCGGGGAGCAGCAGCATGGGATACCAGTCGCCCAGGAAGCGGCCGAGGGGGCCGGCGTTGCGCGCGCGCGGCGCCAACAGCACCAGCGCCGCAATCAGCGTGTGCGCGCTCAGGACCCACGGCCAGCCGGGAATTCCGTCACCGCGGAATGCGAGCAGGACGGCGCCCGTCGCCACCGCGATGTAGGCACCGGTCGCGAGGTCGATGGCGGTGAAGCCCCGCCATAGCGACTCGCTCCCACTCCAGTTCCGGCCCCGGCTGTTTACAACCATCCCGCCTCCCGATACCAATTCGCGGCGCGACGCAACCCGGTTTCGAGATCGATCTCTGCACGCCAGCCCGTGTCTTGCGTCAAAGCATCACTCCGGCACGTCCACGCTGGAGCGAGGTATTCGTTGCCCTTATCGGCCGACAGCAAGGTGGCGCGCCCGGCGATATACGCAAGGGTACCCACCGCCCAGAGGACTCCGCGCGCTACAAGCGGCGGGACTGGCACGATCCGCGGCGTCCGTCCCAGGGCCCGGCCCGCTGCCAGCACGAGCTCCCGGCTCGAGGTCGTCGTCGGATGCGCGGCGAAATAGATACGGCCGGCCGCAGCAGGTGAAGTAGCTGCCGCGATCAACGATCGCGCCAGATCCTCCGCGTGAATGACCGACAATTCCTGCGAGCCGTCACCGAACACCGGCACGACGCCCCGCCGGGCGAGCTGGAAGATTTTGAGGGTACCGCGGTCCCACTCCCCGTAGACCACGGGCGGCCGGACGATCGTCCAGGCAAGAGGGGCAGGCATGGCGCGCACCAGCACTTCGGCGGCCAGCTTGGAGCGCCCGTAGTCGGTGATGGGCATCGGCGGACGCGTCTCGTCGATCGGACGGCCGGGTGTCGTGGGACCCGCCACGGCGAGCGACGAGACGAAGAGTAGTCGTCGCGCCCCGCCGTCACGGGCGGCCTCGAGGACGTTCGCCGTTCCGTCGCGGTTCGTGGCCATGAACTCCGCGGCGCTCCGCGCGGCGATCTTGCCTGCGACGTGGTAGACGATGTCCGCACCCGCGCACCCTTCACGCAAGGCGGCCTCATCGTCGAGGTCACCCGACAGCAACCGGACCTCGGGGCCCCAGCCCAGTCGCTCCGCCAACGCGCGACGGCGCACCAGCGCGGTGACGGTATCACCACGGGCACACAGCGCCTTGACCAGGTGGGCACCGACGAAACCGGTGCCCCCCGTCACAAACACGTTCACAGCGTCTTGTCGTAGATGCGGTAGGTCTTGGAGATGCGGAAGCCGAGCTGGGTCGCCGCCTTCTTCATCAGCTCGTTGTCCTCGAGGATCCACCCCGCCTCGCCGCTCGGCATCCCGTGCTTGACCGAGTTCTCCCACACCCTCTGATACAGGAGTGCGTCGACGCCGCGGCCGCGGAACTCCGGGATCACCCCGAGCAGCAGAATCCGGGCGCGATGGATCTTGCGGGAATGCCACAACACTTTGAGAATGCCCGGGAACATCCGGCCCGAGCGGTTGTGGAGGAGCGCGAGATTGAAATCGGGAAGTCCGATGCCGAACCCCACGATTTTTCCTTCGAGCTCCGCAAAGACGACGAGGTCTGGCACCACGATCGGCTTGAGCTGTTTCGCCAGGTGGTCGATCTCCGCATTCGTCAGCGGCACGAACCCCCAGTTTTTCTCCCAGGCGCTGTTGTACAGCGCTTTGATCAGCTCGACTTCGGCGTCGAACCGCTTCATGTCGAGGGCGCGGAGCTTGATGCCGCGGCGCTCGGCGGCGCGTTGCGCGAGGCGGACGAATCGCTCCGGCGCCACGTGCGCGCCGCCGCCGTCGAACGCGAGCAGGTCCTTCGCTTTCGTGAAGCCGTAGCGCTCATGCAGCGGCCGGTAGTAGGCGAAGTTGTAGGGCATCATCAGCGAGGGGGGGGTGCCGTTGTTCGCAATCAGCAAGCCGCATTCGTCGTTGACCGACGGGCTCATCGGTCCGCGCATCGTGTCGAAGCCCCGCTGTCTGAGCCACGCTGCGGCGGTGTCCCAGAGCGCGTTCGCTACGGTTTGGTCGTTGATTGACTCGAAGAAGCCATAGAACCCGACGCGATCCTGATGCTCCCGATTGTGCATGTCGTTCTTGATCGCGCCGATCCGTCCGACAACTCGCCCATTCGACTGCGCCAGAAAATACTGCGCTTCGGCATGCTGGAAGAACGGGTTTTTTGCCGGCGTCAGCAGCGTGTACATGTCGCGGCGCAGCTGCGGCACCCACAACGGATCAGCGCGGTAGTGGTCGTACGGAAAGGCGATGAAGCGATCGAGACCGCGCCCGTCGGAGACGGGCACGATCTCCACTGCGGTCAGATGACCCCCAGCTCTTTTCCGAGGCGGCCGAACACCTCGAGCGCGCGGTCGATCTGGTCGGCCGTGTGCGTCGCCATCAGGCTGGTGCGCAGGCGGCACAGCGACGGCGGCACCGCGGGCGGA
>DATGVC010000122.1:0-4849 GCA_035300745.1 Gemmatimonadales bacterium
TTCAGCGAATCGACGACTCGCTGGTTGACGTCCACACCGAGCACGCGGTACCCGGCGCGAACCAGCTCCATCGCGAGCGGGAGTCCGACGTAGCCGAGGCCGACGACGCCGAAGACGGCGGTGCGGTCCTTCGCTTTCGCGAGGAGCGTATCGACCATAGTGGGTGCAGCGACAGTCGCGGTCATGGTGTCTCCGGAGCGCCGCCGCGCGCCAGTGAGCGGGAGGCGGCTTCAAGCACGCGGACGACGCGCACGCCGTCCTCGGCGCTCGCACGCGGCGCTTCACGGCCCTGCGCGGCGCGGACGAAATGCGCCAGCTCGGCCGCGAGCGGCTCCACGGCCGGAATGCGAGGAATGAATATGTCGCCCTCACGAATGGCCAGGCTCTCGCCGAACGAGCCGTACTCGGGCGGGCGGTCCACACCTTTGTCGTAAATCCGCAGCTTTTCGCGTGGCTCCATGTCGTCGAATACCACCATCTTCCTGGCGCCTACCACCGTAAGCTTCCGTTCTTTGTGGGGATCGAGCCACGACATCTGGACATGCGCAAGCACCCCGCTCGCGAACTCCATCGTGAGAAACACGACGTCCTCGATCGCGGGCTGCAGATAGCTCTTGCCGTGCGCAGCGACTCGTACGGGTTGCTCACCAAGCAGGTAGAGTGCCACTGATACATCATGCGGTCCGAAGCTCCAGAGGGCGTTTTCGTCCTTCCGGACCTGCCCGAGGTTGACCCGCAGTGCATACAGATAGAATATCTTGCCCAGCTCGCCTTTCTGTACCATCTCCCGCAGCCGTTCGACAGCAGGATGGTAGACCAGGAGGTGGCCGGCCAGTACCGGCACGCCGCGCTGAGCCCCCTGCCTCGCTACTACTTCGGCATCCCGCACGTTCAGCGCGAACGGCTTCTCGACCAGGACCGGCTTCCCCGCCTCGACGACCTGTCGAGCGACCGCGGCATGCGTGGCGGCCGGAGACGCCACGATGACGGCATCCACGACCCCGAGCAGCGCCGCCACGTCTGCCGTCACCAGCGCCCCGGGATACTGACGCGATACCCGCTCGCGAACCTTGGCATCGGTGTCGCACACCGCCGTGAGTTCGCCTTCCGCCAGTCCTGCGACCGTCCGGACGTGGTTGCGACCCCAGGCCCCGGCGCCGACTACGCCGATCTTGAGGCGCTTCACCGATAGAATCCGTGGATCGCATCGATCACCCGATCCAGCTGCGGGCGGGTGAGCTCCGGGTAGATCGGCAGCGAAATCGCCTCGCGAGACGCCTGCTCCGCCTGTGGCAGGCTGCCATCCTTGTAACCGAGGTGCGCAAAACAGGGCTGGCGGTGTAGCGGGACCGGGTAGTACACCGCGTGGCCGATTCCTTCCTTCTTGAGATGCGCCTGCAGCGCGTCGCGCCGTTCAGCGCGCAGCGTGTACTGATGGAAGATGTGCTCGTTGGCCGGATCGACGACGGGCGGCTTGACCTGCGGGACATCGGCCAGAGCCCTGGTATAGTAGACGGCGTGCTCGCGCCGCATGGCAGACCACTGCGCCAGGTGCGGCAGCTTGGCGAGCAGGATGGCGGCCTGGAGCGTGTCGAGCCGGGAGTTGGTGCCAACTTCGTCGTGCTGGTACTGCTTGGCACCGCCGTGCAGCCGCAACTTCTTGAGCCGGTCGGCGGCTGCGTCATCCGACGTGACCATCATGCCGCCGTCCCCCCAGGCGCCGAGATTCTTGCTGGGGAAAAACGAGTAGCCTGTCACCCATCCCGACTCGCCCGCCATGCGCCACTCGCCGTCCATTTTGCGCCGTGCGCCAATCGCCTGGGCGGCATCCTCGATGACCTTCACACCCCTCGCTTTACCGATGGACATCAGCTCGAGCATGTCGGCCATCTGCCCGTAGAGGTGCACGGGTATGATCGCGCGGGTGCGCGGCGTCATCGCGCGCTTCACGGCGGCGGGATCGATGTTGAACGTGTCGGGCTGAATGTCCACGAACACCGGTGTCGCGCCGGCATTGTGAATCGTGCCGGCCGTCGCGAAGAAGGTGAACGGCGTCGTGATGACTTCGTCGCCCGGCTGCAAATTCAGGGCTTTGAGGGGAAGCAGCAGCGCATCGGTGCCGCTCGCGCAGCCGATGCCGTGCTGGGCGTGCGACAGCCGGGCGATTGCCGTCTCGAGCTCCGGCACCGACGGCCCCATGATGAACTGCTGCGTCTCGACCACCTGCATCATCGCGGCGAGCACATCGTCCTTGATCGTGTTGTACTGCGCGACCAGGTCCAGCATCGGGACGTTCACGACGCGCGCACCCGGGAAGGCTTGATCTGCCGCAGCGACCCCGCCGATTCCTGGTAGCTCGCGCCGCACACGGCGCACGTCGCGCCCCCCCCCCCGCCGCCGGCGGGATGCAACCGCTCGCCGCACTGGCACATCCATCCCACGCGCCGTGCCGGCACGCCGACCATCAGTCCGTACGCCGGCACATCTGCGGTGACGACGGCGCCGGCGCCGATGAAGGCGTACTCGCCCAGCGTGACACCACAGACGATTGTCGCATTGGCGCCGATCGAGCCGCCGCGCTTCACAAGCGTGCGCCGGTATTCGTTCTTGCGTGGCACATGGCTGCGCGGGTTCATGACGTTGGTGAACACGCAGGAGGGCCCGCAGAAGACGTCGTCTTCCAGCTCGACGCCCTCGTAGATCGAGACGTTGTTTTGGATTTTGACGTTGTTGCCGATTTTCGTGCCGGGCATCACGACGACATTCTGGCCGAGGTTGCACCGCTCGCCGATCACGGCGCCGGGCATCACGTGCGAAAAGTGCCAGATCTTCGTGCCCTTCCCGATCACCGCTCCATCATCGACATAGCTGGATTCGTGCGCAAAGTACTCCGACGCGGCCATCTAGACTCCGATGACCTTGCACTCGAGCTCCAACGTCACGCCCGTTTTCTTCGCGACGGTCTTGCGCACGTGATCGATCACTCTGAGGACGTCGTTCGCGGTCGCGGTGCCTTTGTTGATGATGTAGTTGGCGTGCAGCGTGGAAACCTGCGCGCCGCCGATCGTGAAGCCCTTGAGACCGCACTCGTCGATGAGCATGCCTGCGGTCTTGGTTCCGCTCGGGTTGATGAACGTCGAGCCACAGCACGGCTGGTCGAACGGCGTGCCGGCTTTGCGCCAGCGGAACAGCTTCGCCTGCAACTCCTTCAGCTTGGCCGGCGACTCCTCGCCGAGGACGAGCTTCGCCTCGAGGACGATGCCGTCGATGTTGCTCGAGCGATACTTGAACGAGATCTGTTTGCGCGACAGCTGCTTGACCTTGCCCCGCGGATCCATCACGGACACCTCCGTGACGATCTCCGCGAACTCGGCGCCATGGCAGCCGGCGTTCATGTAAATGCCGCCGCCCACGGTGCCCGGAATTCCGACGAACCGCTCGACGCCGACAAACCCGGCTTCGGCGGTGCGCCGCGCCAGGATCGGCGTCGGCATGCCGGCGCCGACGATCGCCGTCGCGCCCTTCATCTCGAAGCGGTCGAGTCCCTTCCCCATCCGGATCACGACGCCGGGGAAGCCGCCGTCCTTGACGAGCACGTTCGAGCCCAGGCCCAGCACGACCCACGGCAGGCCGCGTTCCTGGGCCAGCTCCAACGCGCGGACCACATCCTCGCTGTCGGCGGGCAGCGCCAGGTAGCGCGCCGGGCCGCCGAGGCGCCACGTGGTGTAACGCGCCAGCGGCTCGTTCTCGAGCAGCTTGCCGCGGAATTTGACTTTGGGCGCAGGCGGCGGTGCCTCGACCGCCTTCGCTTTCGGCTTGGCGACCGCTTTCGCTACGCGTTTGCCGCCGCGATCTGCCCGCCGCTCGGTGCCTTTTCGCCGTTCGCTCTTTCGTGCCATTCCTGTAAGCTCCTGACGCTCCCGGTACGGCTGCGGAGCGCAATGATCGCGTCACACGCGGCACTCGCCGCGGACATGGTCGTCGTGTACGGCACCCGGTGCACCAGCGCAGCGCGCCGGATGGCGTAGTCATCCACCTGCGTGAACTTCCCCAGCGGCGTGTTGATCAACAGCTGCACCTCCCCGGACACGATGAGATCGATCGCGTTCGGGCGTCCTTCGTGCACCTTCAACACCCGCTCCGCCGGCACACCGCGGCCGCGGAGATACCGCTCCGTGCCCTCCGTCGCCAGGATGCGGAACCCAAGCTCGTGGAACCGGCGGGCAATCGGCAGCACCGTCGGCTTGTCGTGGTCGTTCACCGTGACGAAGATCGTGCCCTCGAGGGGCAGGCTGCCTTCCGCCGCGATCTGCGCCTTGGCAAACGCCATCCCGAAACTGTCCGCCAGGCCCATCGCCTCCCCGGTGGACCGCATTTCCGGCCCCAACACGGTATCCACACCGGGCAGCTTCGTGAAGGGGAAGACCGCCTCTTTCACGGCTACCCCGGCGACGGGAAGCTCATCGGGAAGGGCCAAATCGTCCAGTGTCCTCCCGGCGATGACCGCGGCGGCAAGCTTTGCGAGGGGGACCCCGGTGGCTTTGCTCACGAACGGCACCGTCCGCGAAGCCCGTGGATTGACCTCCAGGACGTAGACCACGCCGTTCTTGATGGCATACTGGACGTTGATCAACCCGACGACGCCCAACGCTTTCGCGAATGCCTGCGTGTGGCGGCGCATCTCCTCCACCTGGCGGTCGCCGATCAGATACGGCGGCAGCACACACGCCGAATCGCCGGAGTGCACCCCCGCATCCTCGATGTGCTGCATCACGCCACCGATCACGCAGCGCGTCCCGTCGGCGATCGCGTCTACGTCTGCCTCGAAGGCGTCTTCCAGGAAGCGGTC
>DATGVC010000123.1:0-2261 GCA_035300745.1 Gemmatimonadales bacterium
GATGCTCGCGCTTCTCGATGTCGCGAAGCTACGCCAGCGCGTGGTCGCACCGACAGGACTGTTGGCGCTTGCCGCACTCTGCGTCATGCTCGGCGATCCGTGGGCCGTGCAGTCGGTCGGCGCGTGGCTCTCGGTGGCGGCGGTCGCGGCGGTAATCTGGGCGGGGCGGGCGACCGAGCGTCTTCCGAAGGCGGTCCGTGTGCTCGCGCCTGCCGCCGCGGCGACGCTGCTTACTGCACCGATCACGGCCTACACCTTCGGCACCGTCGCCCCGATTGGCGTCGTCGCGAATATCGCCGCCATCCCGCTGGCGGGACTCGCGGTTCCAGGCCTCATCGTGGCCCTGCTGCTCTCATCGAGCTGGCTGGCCGCCGGTGCCGGCTTGTGTTTGGCGCTGCTCGACGTGGTGGCACAGGCAGCGGCCGCGCTGCCCGGCGGCCACTTCATCATGATTGCTGGTGCTCGCGCGGCATTGCTTTGGCTGGGCATCCTCGCGCTGGCGTGGTGGCTATGGAATTCGCCCCGCCGTCGCTGGCTGGTCGCCGCGCGGGTCGCGTTCGTCGCCGTGCTCATTTCTTGGACCGCGCTGTTCCGCGCCTTTACCCGCCTTTCTGTTTGTCAATGCCTCACCGTAAGTTTCCTGGACGTCGGCCAAGGTGATGCCATCGCCTTGCGGAGTCCGGCGGGGCGCTGGCTGTTGATCGACGGAGGGCCGCGCGGACCACAGGGAGATGCCGGCCGCCGGGTGGTCGTCCCGTTCCTGCGAAGCCACGGTGCGACGCAGCTTGCCGCGATCGTGGCCACGCACGCGCATCTTGATCATTTCGGCGGCTTGCCGGCGGTGCTCGATGCGTTCGATCCGGCTGTCGTGCTCGAGCCGGGTCAGCCGGTGCCGGATGTGGGGTATCTCAGCTTCCTGGGCGCCGTCGAAAGTGACGGCGCCCAGTGGCGGCCGGCGCGCCGCGGCGACCGGATGGAGCTGGATGGGGTAACGATCGATGTCCTGAGTCCCGACTCGGCGTGGGCGGTGAGCCAGACGGACATCAACGAGGAATCGGTCGTGCTGCTCGTGACCTACGGGAGCACGCGGCTGCTCCTCGCGGGCGATGCGGGAATCCCGACCGAGGCGCATCTCGCGGGGCAGGTCGGGCGGGTGACGCTGCTGAAAGTAGGGCATCACGGGTCACGCGGCGCAACTTCCGACCGTTGGCTCGATGAGCTGCGCCCGGTCGAGGCCGTCATCAGTGTAGGAACGAAGAACCGCTACGGTCATCCCGCGCCCGAGACGCTCGCGCGGCTGCGAGGACATGGCGTCACCGTGCTGCGCACCGATCAGCGAGGCACGATCACCTTCACCGTCTCGAGTCATGGCACGCTCGCAATCACCGACGTCGGTCATCACGATTGAGCGCTTCATCATGGAGCAGGAGCGGCTGCACCCCGAAGCCACGGGGGAGCTGTCGAACCTGCTGTATGATCTGTGCCTCGCCGCGAAGATCATCTCGCGCCAGGTGCGTCGCGCCGGTCTGACGGATATTCTCGGCGAATTCGGTGCGATCAACGTCCAGGGCGAGGTGCAGCAGAAGCTGGATGTGTTCGCCAACGAGACGGTGCGGCACAGCGTCGAGCATACGGGGCGCGTGTGTGTCGTCGCATCGGAGGAAGACGAACAGCCCATCCCGATCGACGTGCGTGAGGATCGGCGCGGCGGGAAGTACGTGCTGTTGTACGATCCGCTCGACGGCTCGACCAACATCGGCGTCAATGTCTCCATCGGCACGATCTTCTCCATTCATCGGCGCAGCGCTACCAAGAAGGGTCCGGGTTCGCTCGCCGACTGCCTGCAGAAAGGCCGTGCCCAAGTCGCCGCCGGCTACATCCTGTATGGCTCCAGCACGATGCTGGTGTACACGACAGGCCAGGGTGTGCACGGCTTTACCCTCGACCCCACGATTGGCGAGTTCCTGCTGTCGCATCCCGACATCCGCTCGCCCGACGTCGGCACGTACTACAGCGTCAACGAGAGTCACTGGAACAAGTGGGCGCCGAGCATTCAGCGCGTCGTGGGCGCCTTCAAGAACGGTGACGGCGGGCGAGTGGAGGCGAAGAACGCGCGCTATATCGGCTCGCTGGTCGCCGACATTCACCGCAACCTGATGTCGGGCGGGGTCTTTCTCTATCCTGCCGATACGATCTCGCCGCAGGGCAAGCTGCGCTTGCTGTACGAAGCGGCGCCGCTGGCGTTCGTGGTCGAACAGGCA
>DATGVC010000124.1:0-7809 GCA_035300745.1 Gemmatimonadales bacterium
ATGCGCACCCTTGCCGTGCTCGCGCTGTTCGCGACGACGGTCCACGCCCAGGAGCGAGTCGGACCGTTGACGCTCGATCAGGCGGTCGGATTCGCCATAGCCCATCATCCGGCTCTTCAGGCGGAGGCGTCCGCGGAAGAAGTCCGCCGCGAGCAGGTGTCGGTCGCTCGCGCGGGCTATCTGCCTTCGGTCGATCTCGCGCTTCAGGTCAACGCTGGGACCGGCAACGTTCTGCGAGGTGGCCTCTACTCCATGAAGGGCATCCCGGTCGTCTCGGGACCGCCCACCGGACGATCGTTCACCGATGCTTCGCTTGGAAGTGTCGTCGGAGTCGGCGTCTCGTGGGATGCCATCGGGCTCCTGCAGAAGATGGCGGAGGTCGACGCAGCCCTCGCCGACGAGGCGCAGGCCCGCGCGACCGTCGACGCGCGCCGCCTGGCAATCGCGTTCGAAGCAGCCGATCAGTTCCTCGACGTCCTGGCGCGAGCCGAGACGGTGCGCTCGGCGCGCGCGACTGTCGAGCGCGGGCGTGTCTTCGATACCATCGTCGAGGCACTTGCGAAGCAGGAGCTGCGCCCCGGCGCCGACGCGTCACGCGCGCGAGCGGAGCTGGCGCTCGCCGCAACCCAGCTCATCCGCGCCGAGCAGGCCGAGGAGGTCAGCCGCACGGAGCTGGCGCGTGCGCTCGGAATCGCCGGCGCGCGCATCGAGATCGCAGCCGGTCACCTGCTCGCGCGCGGCGCAGCACCGGCCGAGACAAAAGCGAAGCACCCACTCGTCATCGAAGCCGAGGCGGCCGAGCGCGCCGCGCGAGCGAGAAAGCACGCCGTCGAGCTGGCGTATCTGCCGCGGCTCGACCTCTTCGCGTCGTTGTGGGTGCGCGGCAGCGGATTGACGTCCGGGACGCTTCCGCCCAGCCCCGCCGAAGGCATTCGTCCGGACACGCCGAACTGGCTGACCGGGCTTTCGCTGTCGTGGCCGGTACTCGAACTGGTGACCGTGCGCGCCCGATCCCGCGTCGAAGCAGCGCAAGTCCAGGTCGCCGACGCGCGCAAGCGGGAAGTGATGCAAGCGGTGCAGGCGCAGTTGGATGCGGCGCGCCAGATCCTCGACGCCGCTGGCAAGGAAGCGGCGAACACGCCCATCGCGCTGGAGGCCGCGCGCGCCACCGAATCGCAGGCGATTTCGCGCTACAGGAGCGGGCTGGCCGGCGTGGTCGAGGTCGCCGACGCGCAGCGCCTCCTCGCCCAGGCCGAGATCGAAGACGCGGTCGCGCGCCTGAACGTGCGCCGCGGCGAGCTGTTGTTTGCCCGCGCGATCGGGGATCTGGGCCCGTTCCTCGACGGCGTGCGGGGAAGTCGCTAGATGTTTCTCGTCCTCCGCGCGCTGCGTCGACCCTTCACCGTGCTCGTCGCGGTCCTGACCATCCTGCTCTCCGCGGGCCTCGCGGTACGGCGCGCGCCCGTCGACATCTTCCCGAGCCTCGGCGTGCCGGTCATCTACGTCGTCCAGCCGTTCGGCGGCATGTCACCGGCGCAGATGGAAGGCCAGATCGTCGCCTATTACGAGTACCACTTCCTCTACGTCGCCGGCATCGAGCATATCGAGTCGCAGTCGATCCAGGGCATGGCGATGCTGAAGCTGTACTTCCACCCCGGCACCGATATCGCGGAGTCGATGGCGCAGGTGACGGCGATGACGTTCCGCGCGACCGCGTTCATGCCGCCTGGGACCCTGCCCGCCTTCATCTTGCGGTACGACGCCGGCTCGATTCCCGCCGGACAGCTCGTCTTCTCCAGCGACCGCCGGTCCGATGCCGAGATCCAGGATCTCGCGCTCTATCGCGTACGACCGCTGCTCTCGACGATTCCTGGCGTGTCGGCACCGCCACCGTCGGGCGGCAAGGTTCGAACCATCGTCGTCTACGCCGATCCCGATCGCATGCGCTCGTACGGTATCGCGCCCGACGAGATCGCGACCACACTTGCCCGTGAAAACCTGACGCTTCCCGCCGGCAATGTCCGCGTCGGCGACTTCACCACCATCTCGCAGACGAACGCGATGGTGCAGAAACCGACCGACCTCGAGAGCATCCCGCTGCGTACGGGGTCTGGACCTACAGTCTACTTGCGCGACGTCGCCAGGGTCGAGGACGGCGCGGACATCGTCTACAACATCGCCCTCGTCAACGGCCGTCGCACCGTCTACTTGCCGGTCACCAAGCGCCCCGACGCCTCGACGCTCGACGTGGTCAACGAACTGAAGGCGATGTTGCCGAAAATGCGCTCGCTGGTGCCCGACGACGTCCACATCGATCTCGCGTTCGATCAGTCGATCTACGTCAAGGGCGCGATCTCGGGCCTGGTCACCGAGGGCCTCCTCGGCGCGGTTCTGACCGGTCTCATGGTCCTGCTCTTTTTGCGCGATTGGCGGTCGGCGCTCATCGTGGTCCTCACCATCCCATTCTCCCTCCTCGCTGCCGTCGTCGGGCTGCGGCTCGTCGGACAGACCGTGAACATCATGACCCTCGGCGGTCTCGCGCTCGCGATCGGGATCCTCGTCGACGAAGCTACCGTCGCAATCGAGAACATCCATCGCCACCTGGAAACCACGCCACAAGCCAGCCGCGCCGTCGTCGACGCCATGCGCGAAGTCATCGTGCCTCGCCTCCTCGCAATGCTGTGCGTGATCGCCGTCTTCATTCCCTCGTTCTTCGTGGTCGGCGTTGGACGTGCGCTGTTCCCGCCGCTGGCGCTCGCCGTCGCCTTCTCGATGATCGCGTCATACCTCCTGTCAAGCACGCTCGTCCCGGTACTGGCGGTCTGGTTGTTCCGCAACCGGACGGCCAAGGCCGAGCAGAGGCCGGGCTTCCTTGGTCGACTGCAGGAGCGATACGGACACCTCGCCGCGGACATCGTGCGGCTGCGCTGGCGGGTCGTTCTGGTCTACGCCGCAGTGTGCATTCCCGTTCTCCTACTCGTCGGCCGCCTCGGTACCGAGTTGTTCCCGCGAGTTGACACCGGTCAATTCCAGCTTCGGGTGAGGGCGCCTGCTGGAACCCGTCTGGAGAAGACCGAGGAGATCGTCCTCGACGTCGACCATGCGATCCGCGAGGAGGTGGGCGCGCAGTTCGTGCAGATCACCCTCGGCAACGTCGGGAATCCGCCGTGGTCGTATCCGGTCAATGCCATCTACACCTGGAACTCCGGACCGCAGGAGGCAGTGCTGCTGGTGGCGCTCGAGCCGGGGAAGCGCCCAAGCGTCGACGCGCTGGAAGAGCGCCTCCGGAAGAAGCTCGCCGCACGCTGGCCCAACGTGCGCTTTTCGTTCGAGGCTGGCGACATCGTCTCCCAGGTGCTCAACTTCGGTGCGCCGACTCCGATCAACGTCACGGTGTCGGGCAACAACCTCGCGGAGACGCGCGCCTTCACGCAGAGGATCGCGAATGAGCTGACGCCCATTCCTGGTTTGCGCGACGTGCAGATCTCCCAGGCGCTCGATTATCCGACGCTGGACGTGCAGATCGATCGCGAGCGTGCGGGACAACTCGGCGTCACCGTCGATGTCGTCGCCAAGTCGATCGTGGCTGCGACGTCGTCGAGCGCGCTCACGACGCCGAACTACTGGACCAGCCCCACCACGGGCGTTCCGTACCGCGTAGCCGTGCGCGTGCCCGAGAACCAGATCGGCTCGGCCGACGATCTGCGCAACCTTCCGGTCATGCCCGACGGCGCGCCGCGACCATTGGTCAGCGACATCGCCACGGTGACGCCGGGCGAAACGCCAGGCGAGATCGACCACTGGAACAGTCAACGCATGCTCAGCGTCACCGCCAACGTCGCCGGCCATGATCTCGCGGCCGCGGCGCGGCAGGTCGATGCAGCCGTCAAGCGCGCAGGCACGCCGCCGCGCGGGTCGACAGTCGCCGCGCACGGCCAGGTCGAGCAGATGCTCCTGACGCTGGCGAGCCTCCGCGGAGGCTTGCTGCTGGCGATCGTCGTCGTCCTGCTGCTGCTCGCGGCCAACTTCCAGTCGATCCGCGCCGCGCTCGTGGTGCTGTCGACGACCCCGGCGGTACTCGCCGGCGTAGTTCTGGCACTGCTGGTGACCGGCACGTCGCTCAACGTGCAGTCGATGATGGGCACGATCATGTCGATCGGCGTCGCTGTCGCGAATGCCGTGCTCCTCATCACCTTCGCCCGCGAGCGGCGCCGCGCCGGCGACGAGCCCGCGACCGCCGCGATCGCCGCTGCCCGCGGCCGGCTGCGCCCCATTCTGATGACGTCGGCCGCGATGATCGCCGGAATGATTCCGATGGCGCTTGGCCTCGGCGAGGGCGGCGCGCAGTCGGCGCCGCTCGGGCGTGCCGTCATCGGGGGCTTGATCGCGTCGACCGTCGCCACGCTCGGCGTCCTGCCGGCGATGTTCGTGGTGGGTGAGCGCAAAGGCCCGTGGCAATCGGCCTCGCTCGATCCGGATGATCCCGACCACCAGGAGGCCACCTTATGAGGACGGCTACTCTCGTACTGATCGTCGCGCTCGCGAGTTGCCAGCGCTCGTTGGCGTCACCGGCAACTGCGGCAGCGGCAGCCGAAGTGGTGGCCACCGTCGAGGTCGTGCAGGTCACAGCCGACAAGCTCGACACGACGGCACGCCTTCCGGGCGAGCTGACGGCGTACGAGACGGTAGCCCTCTATCCGCGTGTGAACGGCTTCGTCGAACGGATCGATGTCGACCGTGGCTCGACGGTCAAGCGCGGCCAACTCCTAGCGAGGCTGTCGGCGCCCGAGTTGGCGTCGCAGCGCGCCGAGGCCCAGTCGCACCTGTCAGCGGCGCGCTCGACCTTCGAGCGCACGCGCGCCGCATCCGAAACACCGGGCGCCGTCGCCAAGCACGACCTCGAAGTCGCCGAGGCCACGGTCAGGGCCGAGGAGGCGCGGGTCCGGTCCCTGGAGACACTGGAGAGCTATCTCTCGGTGCGCGCGCCATTCGACGGCGTCATCACCGAGCGCAACATGGATCCCGGCGCGCTCGTCGGGCCCCCGGCGGGCGCAAACGCGACACCGATGCTGCGCATGGAGTCCGTCGGTCATTTGAGGTTGACGGTCGCGGTGCCGGAGACCGAAGTTGGAGCGATCGCGGAAGGCGCGAAGGCGGAGTTCGTTGTGCGCACGTGGCCGGGACAGCGGTTCAGCGGCGTCATCAAGCGCGTCGCGCACGCGATCGACACAAAGACCCGCACGATGCCAGTGGAGCTCGACGTCGAGAACGTGAACAACAAGCTCGCGCCCGGCATGTTCGCCGAGGTGTTCTGGCCGATTCGACGCGATGCGCCCTCGTTGTTCGTACCATCCAGCGCAATCGTACAGACGACCGAGACGACCTACGTCGATCGTGTCCGCGGCGGCGCGATCGAGCAGGTGGCGGTACAGCGCGGAACGGCGCTCAAGGATCGCGTCGAGGTGTTCGGACCGCTCCAGGCGGGCGACCTCGTTCTCAGCCGTGGATCCGAAGAGCTGAAGGACGGGACGAAGGTGATGACGAAACCGTACATACCTGACGGCGGGACTGGGACGTAGAGCATGAAGTAACAGCGGGTGCCCGCAGTTACTTGTGCTACTCCGATCCCGGTGTTTTCAGATATACCCGGTACGGTATATATCCATACCCGGTAGCATATACGGGAGATCCCTGTTAGAACCACCATCATGCACACCCAACAAGAGAAGGAGAAGCTTCTCGGACGCATCCGGCGCATCGGAGGCCAGGTGAAGGCGGTGGAAACGGCACTGGACAAGGGTGCCGAGTGCGCGGACGTGCTGCACGCCCTCACCGCCGCGAGGGGGGCGATGAACAGCCTCATCGTGGAAGTGCTGGAGGACCATGTTCGCTTGCACATCCTCGATCCGGACGAGCGCCCGGGGACGCCCAAGGCCGAGGCGACTCAGGAGTTGCTCGACGTCATGCGGACCTACCTGCGATGACGGAGCATCCGGTGCAGCATGATGACGAGCAGCGCCGCGGTATCGACCGCTGGGACGTCATTCGGATCGGGCTCGTCGCTCTGGTGGCGGCGCTGACGTGGTTCCATGTATGGCAGCCAGTCTCACGCTTCGACGTGTTGGCGATGGCCGGGCTGCTGGTCGGCGGTTGGCCGATCTGGCGCGAGGCCCTCGAGGCTCTTCTCGAGCGCCGCATGACGATGGAGCTGTCCATGACCATCGCCATCGGCGCGGCGGCGGTGATCGGGGAGCTCTTCACCGCGCTCGTGATCGTGCTCTTCGTCCTGGT
This sequence comes from Gemmatimonadales bacterium, assembly GCA_035300745.1. Lineage (GTDB taxonomy): Bacteria > Gemmatimonadota > Gemmatimonadetes > Gemmatimonadales > GWC2-71-9 > 20CM-2-65-7. Next base: position 6,292 of record DATGVC010000124.1, read on the forward strand.
GGCCGAGGTGCTGGAAGGGCTCACGGTCGGCCGCGGGCGCAAGGCCATCAAGCAGCTCGTCGATCTCCTGCCACGCCTCGCGCTCGTTCGCCGGGGCGGCGCCGAACGGGAGGTTTCTGCCGACGACCTTCAGGTGGGCGAGATCATCCTGGTCAAGCCCGGCGCACGCATCCCCATCGATGGCATCGTCGCTGGCGGGCACTCCTTCGTGGACCAGGCCACCATCACCGGCGAGTCGATGCCGGTCGAGAAGCTGGCTGGCGACCAGGTTTTCGCGGGCACGATCAACCAGTCGGGAGCGCTGGAGATCCGCACCACCGGGATCGGGCGCGATACCGCGTTCGGGCGCATCATCGAAGCGGTTGAGCGCGCCGAGCAATCGCGCGCCCCTATCGAGAAAACGGCCGACCGTCTCGCCGGTTACCTCGTCTACTTCGCACTCGCGTGCGCCGGTTTCACGTTCCTCGTCACGCGCGACGCCCGAGCCACTATCTCCGTCATCATCGTGGCCGGCGCCTGTGGCATCGCAGCCGGAACGCCGCTGGCCATCCTCGGCGGCATCGGTCGCGCGGCGCGCATCGGCTCGATCATCAAGGGTGGTGTCTACTTGGAGGCGCTCGGCCGTGTGCAGACCGTCGTCCTCGACAAGACCGGCACGCTGACGCTCGGGAAGCCCGAAGTCGCGCAGGTGCTTTCGGTTTCAGGCACCACCGTCCTGGAAGTGCTGGAGACGGCGGCCATCGCGGAGAAGCGGTCGGAGCATCCGCTGGCCACGGCCATCCTCCGGCGCGCCGCTACAGAGATGCTCGCCGCCGGCGAACCGGACACGTTTCACTACCAGCCTGGGCTCGGGATCATCGCGTCGCGCGGCGGAGCGCAGATCCTGGTGGGAAACCGTGCCTTGCTTGCCCAGCAGGGCGTGGACGCGACCTCCTTGGCGCAGCCGACGGACGGCCAGGCAGAGGTGCTGGTCGCGCGCTCAGGCCGGGCGATCGGGGCGATCCGTCTTTCTGACGTGCTCCGTCCCGAAGCCCGGGACGCCATCCGGCAGCTCCGCGAGCTCGGCCTGCGAACGGTCTTGCTCACGGGCGATGCGGCTTTGGTCGCGCAGGCCGTCGGCAACCAGCTTCGGGTGGACGAGCTACGCGCCGAGCTGATGCCGCATCAGAAGCAGCAGCACATCGAGGCGTTGCAGAGGGACGGTCAGATGGTGGCGATGATCGGCGACGGCGTGAACGATGCGCCAGCGCTGGCGCAGGCCACCGTGGGCGTAGCGATGGGCTCGGGCACCGCGGTGGCGATGGAGAGCGCCGATGTGGTGCTCATCGGCAGCGATCTCGGCAAATTCGTGGAAACGGTGCGCATCGCGCGCCGCTGCAGGCGGATCATCTGGCAGAACTTCGCGGGCACACTCGTCGTGGACGTACTGGGGGTAGGCCTCGCGGCGTTCGGACTGCTCAACCCGCTGCTGGCGGCGTTCATCCACGTCGCGTCGGAATTGACCTTCATTCTGAACTC
>DATGVC010000125.1:0-6742 GCA_035300745.1 Gemmatimonadales bacterium
GGCGCGGCGAGGATCGAGTCGCGGCACAGGAAGTCGACCTTGATCTGCATCGGATAGCCGAGCCAACCGAAAATGTCGATGTTGTCCCACCCCTCCTTATTATCGCCGCGGGGTGGGTAGTAATTGATCCGCACCTTGTGATAGACCTTGCCGTAGAGCTCGGGATAGAGCTCGGGCTGGAGGATGTGTTCCAGCAGTCCGAGCTTCGACTCCTCCTTGGTCTTGAACGACTCCGGATCATCCAGCACTTCGCCGTCACGATTGCCGAGGATATTGGTGGAGTACCATCCCGACAGGCCGAGCATGCGTGCCTTGAACGCCGGCGCGAGCACGCTCTTCATCATCGTCTGACCGGTCTTGAAGTCCTTGCCGCCGATCGGCACGTGGCGCTCGTCCGCCAGCCGCTCCATCACGGGGAGATCGACGGTCAGATTGGGGGCGCCGTTTGCGAACGGGACATTTTCCATCAGCGCCGCGTAGGCGTACAGCATCGACGGCGCGATCGACTGGTCGTTTTGCTCCATCGCCTTCTCGAACGATTCCACGGACTGGTGCGCGGGTCCGGGAGTCAGGAACACCTCGGTCGACGCGCACCACACCACGACGAGGCGATCGAGCCCCGCCCTCTGCTTGAAGTCGCGCATGTCCTCGCGCAGCAGTTCCGCCAGCTCCCGCTTGTTCTTGGCGCGCTTGACGTTCGTGCCGTGCAGCCGCTTCACGTAGTACTGATCGAAGACCGCGGGCATCGGCTTGATGCCCTGGAGAAATGCCTTGATCGGCTCGAGGTGCTCATGTTGATCGAGCACGCCGGCCTTCACGGCTGCGGTGTACGCGTCATCCGGAATCGGGTCCCATGCCGCGAACACGAGATCCTTCAAGTCCGCGAGCGGCACGAAGTCCTTGATCTTGGGCACGCGCTTTTCGGTGCGTTTGCCAAGCCGGATCGTCGCCATCTGGCTGAGCGAGCCGATCGGGAGCGCGCGGCCGCGCCGCACGTTCTCGACACCGGCGATGAAGGTCGTCGCAACGGCGCCGAGACCCACGAGCATGACACCCAGTTTTCCGTTAGCCGGAGCAATGTCCATTAATGAGCCTTGCGGCGTGCCGCCGCGACTCCAGGCAACGTCTCACGTTTAGGAACTGGCGAACGTGGCGGCGCCCCGCGCGCCACGCGCGCGACGTGCACCACCCGTTGGATGACTGTGATCGCCGAGACGATCGCGAGCACCGCCACAATCCAGAACAGCACAACACCGGGACGCCCCGGTCCCGCGCCCAATACCAGCGCGGGTAACCCCAGCAGCAGAATGCGCTCGGCGCGCGCGGCAATGCCCACCTTGTTGTCCACGCCGAGCGCTTCAGCCCGCGCGCGCGTATACGACACCAGCAGCGACGCGACGAGCGCGACCAGGCCCGCCGCAATCGCCCGGGGCTTCAGATCGGCGGGTAGTGGGCCGGTCAAAAAATAGAAGATCAGGCCGGTAAAAACCGCCGCTTCGCCCACGCGGTCCAGCGTCGAATCGTAGAAGGCGCCGAACGTCGTGGTCTTGCCGCCCAGGCGCGCCACCTGCCCATCGAGGAGGTCGAACAGGCCGCTGAACAGTAACAGAAAGCCACCGAGCCGGATCGCGCCCCTGCCGAACGCCACGCCGGAGCCAATCACCACCAGGGTGCCGAGCGTCGTAATCGTGTTCGGCTGCACGCCGGCCACGATCAGGCCACGCGCCAGCGGTCCCATCAACCTGACAAAACCGTCTTTGACACGCTGGGGAATGACATTCATGCCGGGGGGAAGCTAATCGCCTGCCGCAATGACGGTAGGCTCTCCGCTCGACCTCACTCGCTCTTCTTGGGGCCCGAGAACAGCTTGTAGACCACAAAGCCGCCGACTCCGATGACGGCGAGTGTCGGAATCCAGCCGATGACGCCAAGCAGCAGCATCCCAACGACACCGACGACGCCGCCCTTTATCCAGCCGACCAGCTCCCCCAGATTCCCAAACGGATCGGCGACCGTCGCCACCCGAATGCCCTCCCCGACGTCGTGAATGGGAGACTCCGTGCGGAGGCCAAGAATCATCGTCACCCTTCCTAGCGGGGCGTGATCGTTCCGGTCACCTCGACCACCACCCGATAGCCTTCCAGGCGAGCTGGAATCCTGCTCTTGGTCGCTGGATTTGAATCGGACAGCAGGACCTTGATGCACCGTTCACCATCGCACAGCCCGACCGCCGTTCCCACGACACCGGGCAACGCCATCAGGGAATCAGTGTGTGCGGCGAGCACCTCATTGATGCTGCGAGCAGCCACGGCCGTGTCTCTTCCCCCGTCCTGGGCCGGCGCTCTATGAGAGCCGGAACATGCCAGTAACGCGCCGGCGAGTACGGCCGGCGCAATCGTCCGGCCAGTCACCACTAGTGTCTCACGTAAAGCGAATAGCCGTTGCTGCTGCCATCCGGATCGTGATTCGCGGCCGAGTTGTACACGTAACCGGGGAGCGCCATCCCGCTCACTCCGAAGTAGGCCATCCACGTCGTGTTCGGAATGGACGAGAGGACTAGGGTGCAGGTCCCCCCGCCCCCCCCGTCAGCATCACTCGTGACGCACTGGACATCGGGGGCGCTGTTCCAGCTGCCGCGTACCGTCACCCCGTTCAGCCGGTTGTGCCTCGAGTCGTGCGCGGTGATCCGCACGGTCGCCGACCAGGTGTCCACACCGCTCACTGCCACGCCGTCGAGATTACCCACGTGGACGCTCGGCGGGTTCACCGTGATCGCGATCGCGCGGGCGTTGTTGCTCGAGTTGGCGTCGGCCAGCTTCTGCGTCGCCGTCAGGATGTGACCGTTGAGAGCAGCCCCGGCGGTGTTCCAATTGAAGGTGCGTGTCGCGCTGGCCCCCGCAGCCAGTCCGGGAATCGTCTGCGTGCCGATGGTCACGCCGCCAGCCGTCCCATCGGTCAGTACGACGTCGAAGGCGGTAGTGACATCCTGTCCGCTCACGTGCTGAACGGTGACCACGACGGGTGCCGTGTCGCCTTGCTCCACTCGGCCGGGGGCGGTGATACTCGACACGGTGAGATCGGCCGGGGGAAGCGGTGCCGTTACGGTTACCGTCGTCGAGCGCCGGTTGTTGGCGGCGTTGTCGTCCGTCAGGCTCTGAGTCGCCACGAGGGTGTGACTACCCAGCACTGCACCGGTGGTGCTCCAGCTGAAGGAGAGCGCCGCGCTGGCGCCCATGGCGAGGCCGGTCACCGCCTGCGTACCAATCGTCACTCCCGCCGTGCTGTCCGTCAGGACAACGTTGAAGGTGCCACCGACAGTCTGCCCACCCACGTTCTGCACGGTGACCCCAACGGTGGCCGTACTGCCCTGACTCACCGAGCTCGGTGCGCTCACGCCGGTCACCGCGATATCGATCACCGGTGCGTTCACCGTGATCGTCGCTGAGCCCCGGCTGTTGGCGGCATTGGCGTCGCTCAGGCTGTGGGTCGCCACGAGCGCGTGACCGCCCAAAGCGGCCCCCGTCGTGTTCCAGGTGAAGGTGCGAGTCGCGGTGGCGCCCACGGCGAGTCCCGCCACCGTCTGCGTACCAAGCGTCACGCCGGCGGTCGAGTCGGTCAGGACGACGTCAAAATTGCCGCTGACGTTCAAGCCGCCCACGTTCTGCACCGTAACCCCAATGGAAGCGGTGCCACCCTGCGTCACTGCGGTCGGCGCGACCACGCTGCTCACGGCGACGTCGGTGACAGGCGGTGCCTCCACGATGACCGGGATGCCGACGGTGTTGTTCGCCGGATCGGCGTCGGCCAGCTTCTGCGTCGCGAACAGGGTGTGCCCCGTGACCGCCGCGCCGGCGGTGTTCCAATCGAATGTGCGCATCACGCTAGCGCCGACCGCGAGCCCGGTGATCGTCTGCGTGCCCAGCGTCGGACCGTTGTAACCATCGGTCAAGACGACGTCGAAGTTAGTCGTGACGTCCTGCCCGCCCACGTTCTTCACCGTGACCACGATGTGTGCGGTGTCGCCCTGCTTCACCCGCGCAGGCCCGGTTATGCCCGCGATGGCGAGGTCCGTCCCCGGCGGTGGCGGAGGAGGCGGCGGCGGCGGGGGAGGCGGACCGGGCGGCGGCGGGGCCGTCACGTTGATGGCGATCCCGGTCGAGTTATTCGACGAGTTGTCGTCCGGCAGCTTCGAGTTCGCGAACAGCGTGTGCCCAGTGACAGTCGCCCCAGCGGTGTTCCACAGGATCTCGACCGTGGTCGTCGCTCCAGCGACGAGACCGGGAACCGTTCCCGTGGCAACCACCGGGACGGCCCACCCGTCGCTCAGCTCGATGGTGAAGGGTGAGGTGACATCCACCTCTCCGATGTTCTGGACCGTAACCACCACATGTGCCGTGTCGCCCTGGGCCACGGAGCGAGGCCCGGTGATCCCGGTCAGCGCGATGTCGAGCGGCTTGCGAGCGACCGTGATAACGGTCGTAAGCCGATTGTTGGCGGCGTTGTCGTCGGCCCGGTTATGGGTGGCTACCAGTGTGTGGCCGCCCAGCGCCGCACCAGTGGTGTTCCAGCTGAAGACCAGCGTCGTACTGGCACCTGCGGCGAGCCCGGGGATCGTCTGCGTGCCGAGCGTGACGCCGGCCGTCGAGTCCTGCAAAGTGACGACGATGTCGCCCGTGACGTTCTGATTGCCGACGTTCGCCACGGTCACGCCGATGTTGATGCCGTGGCCCACGATCACTGAGCTGGGTCCACTGAAACTGGTAATCGCGACGTCGGTCACCGGTGGGTTGACCGTGATCGTCACGGAGCGCTGATCGTTCGTGGCCCTGTCGTCGGGCCGCAGCTGGCGTGCAACGAGGTCGTGATCGCCGGCGAGACTTGGCGTCCAGGTGAATGTCAACGTCGTGCTAGCACCCGCGACCAGACCGGCGACGTTCTGCGTGCCGACTGTCACGTGTTCGGTCGTGTCCTGCAGCGTGACGTCGAACGCGGCGACGTCCTGGTTGCCGACGTTTTTTACCGCCACGGTGATGGTGGAGGGACTGCCCTGCACCGCCACACTCGGTCCACTGACGCTCGTCACCGCCAGGTCGGTGAACGGACCTGGCGGCGGTGGCGCAAAGCCGTCGATCACGACGCCGAAGCGCTGGAGCACGAGATCGATCCGGTTCGCGATCGTGACGTTCGCGTTTCCGGCAAAGAGCAACGCGACGGGATTGAGATTCGCGTCGTCCGTAACGATCAATGAACCTGAGTCTCCGCCGTTGCTGAACGTTCCCGGCGAGATGATCACCTGATCGACGAATCGGGCGGTCTTGGTACAGGTGAATCCATCGACGGCATAGCAGATCGTGACCGTCGCGCTGACGCCGGTGATCTGGCCGTGCGTGAGGCGCGTCGTACGCCCGTACTTCTGCACGTTGAGGCCGAGCAGCGCGTTGGGGTTATCGAACAGGCCGTCGCCGTTTGCGTCCCCCCAAATCGTCGAGTTCGGCATGCTGTAGCCGTCGTCCGCCGGCGTCGCGTTGTCCAGCACCGCGGTGCTCGACAGGGCGATCGCGGCGTCGATCGTGTTGTTCCCGTTGACGGCGAACGAGATAACCTGAAAGTCGGTCAGCGTCGCAATCTGGTCCGCGGCCGTGCCCCCATCGAACGGACCGGGCTGGTACTCCGGATCGCCGATGCTGGCGCCATTCGAGTTGGCGAGTACGTGGTTGTTGGAGAGGATGTACACGTGCCCCAGTGCGTCACGCACGCGCGCGCCGATGGTGCCGGCGGTGATCGCGGGATGCCCCACCGAGAAACCCATCGGGGCTGGGCGCTGGCGCTGTGTGGGATCGCTGAACGCCATGAGCCGTCCCGTAACCCGTTGGGCCACGGGAATCCCGTCGAGCATGAGCGGTAGACCGGTGACGCCGCTGCGCTCGAGGAGGAGCATCATGCCAACGCGTCCGTCCGGCTGAAGGGTCACCGCAGTCCCAACGACACCGGGGATTTCGAGCAGCGCATCGGTGTGACGCCGTTGGGCTGCGATCGCCGCGCGGAGATCCGGTATGGGACGAGTGACTGGTAAGGCTGGTCCGGCGGGAGAATTCGACGCGCTATCGGAGCACGCGTACCAGACCGCGGGCGCGGTAGCAATCAGGACGACGATGGCGCCGCGAATCAATCTGCGGACGGAGGGGGCATGCATAGCGACTCCCGGCTGAATCCGAGGACGCGGGCGCGGGCAACATATATGGAGGCGCCGGATCAACTCGGCAAGTTCAACCTCAGGAAGGCTCTATTTGGATGGATCGGGCGGCAGCGCTACCCGAATTGCGAGATCGTCCATCTGCCGCTCGCGCAAGCGCGCCCATCGCGGCAGCCGTAGCGCACCGCTGGCAATCATGCCGACACCGGCGGCGAAGAGCAGCGCGATTCCCGGAATCGCCTCGCCGAGCGTGCCCGCCAGCGCGCTCGAAATCGCGACCGTCGCGGTGACGCCGAGGACGGCGATTCCCGCATGGGCAGCCCGCGCCACTGCCTCCGAAGAGATGCCAACCTCGCGGCCGATCGCTTGCAAATCGGCAAGCGTCAGACCTTCGTCGCGCGGGACTTCACGCGGCGAGCTCTGCGCGCCCTCGGTCGCGGCGCGAAAGATCGCCGCAATCTCTTTGTCGTCGTAACGCCGATCGGCCATGACGGAGAAGATCGTCCACGCCTACTTCGATCGCAACGTCGCCGTCACGGCATCGCAGAA
>DATGVC010000126.1:0-3190 GCA_035300745.1 Gemmatimonadales bacterium
GCAGCCCACGCCAGCACGGGACGCTCATCCCAGAACGCGAGGATGGCGAGCGTCGTGCAGAGCGCGAGCGCGCTGTCCATGATTGTCGTGCGAGCGTACGCCAAAACGAGCGGCATCGTTGCGAGCGCCAGTGCCGCGAGCTAGCCGCTGTCGTGCCCCCACCGTCGCCGCACAAACCAGACGACGACGATCAGCGTCGCCAGCGTGAACAGATACGCGGGCAAACGGGCGGCCGTCTCAGTTGGCCCGAGTACTTCCATGCTGGCCGCGGCCGCCGCGAAGTAGACGATCGGCTTGTCGAGGTATGGGAGTCCGTCGAGATGGGGCAGCACGTAATCGTTGCTGGCCGCCATCTCACGCGCGACCTCGGCGTTGCGTCCCTCGTCGGGATCGAAGAGCGGATATCCGCCGAGACCGAATCCCAGCGCGAGGACGGCGGCAAGTAACAGGACCGGCAGCCGCACGTACGCGCCGAGCGAGAGTGTGCTAGGAACCGGGAGCCTTGGGGGAAGAGGGAGGCGCAGCTGACGGCAGCATCTGCGACACGGTGATCGGCACGGTGGCCTTGCGCTCGCCGTCCACCGTGATCTCGAAACGATATTGGCCGGCCCGCGGGAACGGTACGTCGAACACGAGCACGGCGGCTGCCTCGATCTCGGTGACGCCGGCGGGCGGCTCGGCGAAATTTACCGTACCTGAGCCGCCCAGCAGCTCCGCGTCTTCTTCATCGAGCAGCTTGATCTGCACCTGATGCTCTCCGACTTCGGTGCGTTTCCCCTTCAACCGGAGCACCAAGTGCAGCCGCGGATGCATGGCGGGAAACTGCGGCACCCAGATGTGCTGGAAGATGCCGAGCACCGACATCTTGCCCGACTGGTCCACCAGCGCATAGTCGGCGACGACCGCGAAATCGAGATGCACTTACTTTTTCGCAACCGGGACGGAGACTTTCGTCTTGTCCCAGGTGATCGTCAGCGTCGCTCCGGCCGCTGCCGGCTCGAATCCAATCACCAGCTGCTCCAGCGGCGCCGCGAGCGTCTCGACTTTCGCGTCGACGCGGACGAGGTCCTGCTCGGGGTGATACTCTGTGCCCCACTGTCCGGTTTGTTTGTTGATGATGAGCTTCCAGCCGCTCGGGGTCGGCAGGGTCCAGAGCGTGTACTTGCCCGCCGGCACCGTTGCGCCGCTGATTACGAGATCTGCGGACGTATTGAACTGCGTAGCCTCATTCGCGCCGGTCCGCCACACGGTGTTCCACGGCACGACGTTACCAAAGATCTCGCGCCCTCGTTTCATCGGCCGGCCATAGTCCACCCACACCGCGGCGCCGCCGACGCTGGCGCGCGCGGTGTCGCGCACCGAGAGCGGGCCCAGCGGCCGGTTCGCGAACGACTGCGTGGCCTGCGCCATCGGCACGGACGAGACGCGCTGAACCTCCACCTGGAGCGTGCTGCCCTTCCCGGTGAGCCAGGTGATGTGTCCTTGCCTGTCGTCCTTGAACGTGAACGGACCGACTCCCGCGAGGTAGCCTTGATCGAACATGAAGACGAGCGTGTCGCCGCCGCGCTTCCGAATGAACCCCCCGCTCGTCTGGTCTGCCGCCGTCAGTGCCGTGAATCGCACGCTGTCCTTACCAACGGCGCGCGACCAGCGCGCGATCTGCTCCATCAGTCCAAACCCGTAGAACCCGTACGGCCAGATGCCCTTCGGCACCGCGATCCTCTGCGTCTGTCCGTCCGACGTCATCACAGCGCTGTCGCCGGAGAAGACTACCGAAGCTTTTATTTCCATCGGCCCCGGCGCACCGCCGATGTTGTGCGTCACGAGCTCGAAGCGGCGAATCGTGCCGTCGGGATTCAAGTCGGCCGTGTAGATGCGATGAACGCTGCGTGGAGTGCGCAGCACGTACTCGCCGCGGAGCTGCGTACCGGTTCGCGTGTACTGCTCGAGCGAAACCGTGTCGTTGCCGAGCCTAACCACGAAGGCTCCCGAATCCTGGACGGCGAATGACACCATCAACACGAACGCCAGCATGAAATGCCTCCGCTCTATGAGACCCGAATCGAGGTGATATCGTCGTTTCCTTTAATCGAGTTGACGACGTCCATGCCCTTCGTGACCTGCCCGAATACCGTGTGCACGCCGTCGAGATGCCGCTGCGGCGAGTGACAGATGAAAAATTGACTGCCGCCCGTGTCCTTGCCCGCGTGCGCCATGGAGAGCGTGCCGGCGACGTGTTTGTGGGTGTTCTTCTGCGTTTCGCATTTGATCGTGTAGCCCGGACCACCCGTACCGACCGGTCCCTTGCCGCTCTTGGAGTAGGGGTCCCCGCCCTGGATCATGAAATTCGGAATTACGCGATGGAACTTGGTACCGTCGTAGAACTTTGAGTTCGCCAGCTTCTCGAAATTGGCGACCGTGCCGGGCACTTCGTCGGCGAATAGCTCCAGCTCGATCGTGCCCTTCTTGGTCTCGATCACCGCTTTCTTGTTCGGCATCTACATCCCCGCGTTGAGGTTTTCCTCGACCTGCTGCACCGTCTTCATCCCCACGATCGCGCACGCGATCTCCGGGCGGTCGAGCACGAACTTGAGCGCCAGCTGCGCCGCCGTCATCCCCGATTGCTCCGCCAGCTCGTGCACGCGCTGGCCCAGCGCGGACAGCTGCGCTACGTAGGGCCGCGGCATCCGGCTGCGGATGTCGCCACCCTCCCAGGTACTGGCGGCGTTGTAGCGTCCGGCGAGGAAGCCGTTCGCGAGCGGCTCGCGCGCGATCACGCCCACGTTCGCCGCGTGCGCCGTGGGTAGGAATGTGTCCTCGGCTTCGCGCCGCGCCAAGTTGTAGACGATCTGGACTGTGTCAGGCATGGTCGCCTGGACCGCCGCCACGCCCTCCTCGGGCGGGTGGACCGACACCCCGTAGAACCGTATTAACCCTTCGCGCTTCATCTCTTCCAGGGGTTCGTAGGTTGCCCGTTCCGCAATCAGGTCGATCGGCGGATTGTGGAGTTGCAGCAGGTCGATGTGGTCGGTGCGGAGCCGCTCGAGGCAGTGTTCCACGGCGAACCGCAGGTAGGCAGGCGTGAAATCCACATGGACGTCATGATCGTAAAAGTTGCCGCCCACCTTGGTGGCGATGACAACATGGTCGCGCACATCGTGCAGCGCTGCGCCGAGCAGCGATTCGGAGT
>DATGVC010000127.1:0-13301 GCA_035300745.1 Gemmatimonadales bacterium
GCGCCTTCGGCCGCACCCGCCCCCACGAGCGTGTGCAGCTCGTCGATGAACAGAATGATGTTCTTGTTCTGGGCGATCTCGTTGATGACGGCCTTGAGGCGCTCTTCGAACTGGCCGCGGTATTTCGTGCCCGCGATGACAGCGGCCATGTCGAGCGAAAGCACGCGATGATCTTTGAGCGCGTCGGGGCATTGCCCGCTCGCGATCAGCTGCGCCAGTCCCTCGACGATCGCCGTCTTGCCGACGCCCGGCTCGCCGATCAACACCGGATTGTTCTTCTTGCGGCGTGACAGGATTTCCATCACGCGCTCGATCTCTTTTTGCCGTCCGATGGTCGGATCGAGCGCTCCCTCCGCGGCGAGCTGGGTCAGGTCGCGGCAGAAATGGTCGAGCGCCGGCGTCTTCGATTTCTTCTCGCTCTTGGGCGGTGTCGGCTGGGCGCCGGTACCACCGCCGGCCGGCGTCGCGGGCATCTCGCTGCCGAGCAGCCGCAGCGTTTCGGCGCGCGCCTGCTCGAGGTTGACGCCCGCATCCGTCAGGACCTGCGCGGCGATCCCCTTTTCCTCACGCAGCAGGCCGAGCAGCAGGTGCTCGGTGCCCACGTAAGAGTGATTGAGCTCCCGCGCCTCGCTCATCGCCAGCTCGAGCACCTTCTTGGCGCGCGATGTATAGGGGAGATCAGGGCCGGCTGCGGCCGCCGCTTTCCCTTTCTTGACCGTCTCCTCGATCTTCTGCTGAATCTCTTCGAGATCGACGTTGAGATTGGTCAGGACCGCCGCGGCGACGCCCTCGCCCTCGCGGATCAAGCCGAGCAGGATGTGCTCGGTGCCGACGTACTCGTGATGCAGACGCGCCGCTTCTTCGCGGGCCATCTGCAGAACTTTCCGAACTCGATCCGTGAAATTGTAGCCGTTCATCGCGTTTCCGAACTCACCTTTCGCCGTTCAGCTGGATTCCGCTTCGAGCAGGCGCCGTACAAACGCAGCGCGCACCGTCGGCAGCTCGCGGTCGCCAGTGGACCGGCCATCCATTGCCGCCAGGTGCGCGGGTTGAGTGTAAATCAGCAGCTTGTTGAGCGTATATACCCCCGGCCCGGGAAGCAGATTCAGACCGACACCCAACCGCACTCCGCTCAACAGATTCATCGTCTCTTCAAAAGACAGCCGGCGCGCATGCTTGAGCAGTCCGTAGGCGCGCCACGTCTTGTCTTCGACTTCCTCGGGTGCCGTCCTCAACAGCACGTCCCGTGCCTGCTCTTCGTATTCGACGACCTGCCGGACGATTTTCCCGAGGTGATCGATCAGCTCGTCTTCAGTCTTCCCCAAGGTTGTTTGGTTGGACAACTGGAAGAAATTCCCGACGACCTCACTGCCTTCCCCGTATAAGCCCCGAAAGGTTAATCCTACCTGCGAGAGTCCTTGCAGAACTTTGTTGATTTCCTTGGTCAAAACAAGGCCCGGCAAATGGATAAGCACACTGGCGCGGAGCCCGGTTCCTGCGTTCGTCGGACAGGAGGTAAGATAGCCAAATTCGGGATGAAAGGCGAAAGGAACGAGCCGGCCTAATTCGCCATCTACCGCTTCCACAGCGGCATACGCGTCTTCCAAATCGAATCCCGACCACATTCCGTGCAATCGCAGATGGTCCTCTTCATTGACCATCACCCCAACCTGATCCTGGACGAGCAGCGCCGCGCCCGGGCGGGGCCGCGATTCCCGCTCCAGCCCAGCCAACTCCTTACTGACGAGATGACGCTCGTGCAGCAGCTGCCGTTCGGGACGGTCCATCCGGTCGAGGTGGAAGGCGACGGCCGACGAGAGATGGTCGGACGACGCCGCGGCTTCGCTGACGCGGTCCAGCACCGCCGTCCGATCGGCGTCCTTCGCCCGCTGGCTGAAGGGAATGCCGCGTACGTTGCGCGCCAGCCGGATTCTGGTGGACAGCACGATCGTGGACTTCGGCCCAGAGGCGTCCAGCCATCGCATCCCGCCATCGGGAAGCAGTGAGAGATCCATTATTCCAGCACCCGAATCCGGTCCCGCAGTTCGGCGGCGAGCTCGAAGTTCTCGCCCTCGACGGCCCGGCGCAGCTGCGCCTTCAGGTCGAGCAACCGGCTGCGCGGATCGGAATCGCCGGCGGCCGCGCCCGGAATCTCGTACCGCTCGCCCACGTGCTGGCTCGAGCCGTGCAGCCGCCGCAGCAGGTCGCGCAGATGTGTGTCGAAGGAGACGTAGCATTGATCGCAGCCGAGGCGTCCGGAGTCGCGGAAATCGCGCAGGGTGCTCCCGCAGGCCGGGCACCGCACTGTGTCGCCGGACGCCGGGACGAGAGCGCCCGCCGCGCTCCCCCCCCCTTTCACCACGGCACCGAGGAAATTGCCCAGCGGGCTCTTCAGCACGGCGCCTCCCGTCTCCACGCCCTTCTGCTGGGCGCACTGCTCGCACAGGTGGAGCGTAACCTTCGAGTCGTGCTCGACCTGCGTCAGATTGATGATGGCGTCGCGCTCCTTACAGTTATCGCACAGCATCAGGGGATCGCATCGACCGAGCTCACCGTAGTGAGCCGGCCGTCCTCCAGTAATAGGACCCGGTCTGCGCGTCCCGCCAGCTGGCGGTTGTGCGTCACCACAACCACCGCCGTTTCGTACTCGCGCGCCAGCCGGAAAAAGATCTCGTGCAGCCGTTCGGCATTCGCATGGTCGAGGTTGCCCGACGGCTCGTCTGCCAGCACCACGCTGGGATCGTGCACCAGCGCGCGCGCGACAGCACAGCGTTGCTGCTCTCCACCCGAGAGCTCGGCCGGCCGATGGCTCATGCGTCCCGCCAGGCCTACCTCGGACAATACCTCTTCGGCGCGCGAGCGGGCCTTCCGCGGCGACGCGCCCCCAATGAGCAGCGGCATCATGACATTTTCCAGCGCCGAAAACTCGCGCAGCAAATGATGAAACTGAAACACAAACCCGAGCTTGCGGTTCCTGAGTTCCGCGGCGCCCCGCGCATCGAGGTCGGCATAGCGCGACCCGTCCAACCAGACGTCTCCGCTGGTTGGGCTGTCGAGCGCGCCGAGCAGATGCAGCAGCGTGCTCTTCCCCGCTCCCGACGCCCCGACGATCGCGACGAACTCACCGCGCCGCACCTCGACGTCGACACCGCGCAGGATCTCGAGCAGCTGTCCATCGCCGCCCGCGAACACGCGCCGGATCGCTTTGGCCATGAGGAGCGCGTTCATTCGTAGCGGATGGCGCGCACCGGATCGAGCCGGGCAGCCTGCGTACTCGGGTACAGCGGCGCCAATGTGGCGATCACCAGACTGGCCCCGATGACGGCGAGCGCGTCGAGCGGATTGTTGAGCACCGGCAGGTGGTCGATGAAGTAGATCGACGGATCGATCGGAATCAGATGACCGCGGTTGACGCTCGCCCCGACGATCAGGCCCAAGACCGCTCCGAGCGCCGTCCCGACGAGTCCGATGAAGACACCCTGGATCAGGAACACCCTCCGGATCCGCCCGCGCTGCATGCCCATCGCGAGGAGGATACCGATCTCCCGCGTCTTGTCGCGGACCACCATCGTCAGCGTCCCCACGACATTGAAGGCCGCGACCACGCAGATCAGAAACACCACCAATCCCATCGCCAGCTTCTCAAGCTTGAGCGCGGAGAACAGCGAGCGGTTCTGGATTTGCCAGTCGAGGGTGCGATAGGGATAGCCGAGAATGTTCTCGAGCTGCTGCCCCGCTTCCGTGGCCCGTTCCGGATGCGCGAGCCGTACTTCGATCCCCGTTACCGCACCCTCCAGGCCGGCGAACTCCTGGGCCCGCTCGCGCCGCATCAGCACGTAGCTGTTGTCGTAATCGTACATCCCTGTTTCGAACAGACCGGTGATCTCGTAGCGGCGATACTTCGGGATGAACGCGCCGAGACTGCGATTGAACTGCGAACCGGCGGGTGCAACCATCGTGATGACGTCTCCGGGATACGCGGAGAGCTTGGTCGACAGGCGTGTCCCGATCGCGATGCCTCCCTCCACGCCCGCTTGCGTCGTCCGGAACGACAGATCGCCCCTCGTGAAGTAGTGCGGCAGACTGGTGACGGCCCGCATCCCCGTGTCGGACTCGACGCCGATCACCATCGCCCCTTCCGCATAGTCGTGGCCTGCCGAGATCAGCCCCTGGCTCATGACGAACGGCGCCGCGGCCTCCACGCCGGGGGTCCGCCGCACTTTGGCGAGCACGTTGGGCCAGTCGTCGAGCCGCAGCCCTTCGCCGTAGGTCAGCACGCGCAGGTGCGGATTGACGACGAGGATCTTCTCACGCAGGTCGTTCTGCATCCCGTTCATGACGCCCAGCACGATGACCAGCGCCATTACGCCGATCGTGACGCCACCGACGGCGATCACGGTGATCAGCGACAGGAGGCGTGAGGAGCGGCGACTCCGCAGGTAGCGCATCGCCACGCGCAGATCGAGCCGCGACGGCCAGTTCGTCGCCAGCACGAACATGGCGGCGGCCGAGGCGCCGAGGAGGAGCACTTTCAGCACGACCGTCGCGATCGACATCACTCAGGCCGCAGCATGGGAAAGAGAATGACGTCGCGAATGTTCGTCTGGTCGGCGAGGATCATCGTCAGCCGATCGACCCCCATGCCCACGCCTCCCGCGGGCGGCATGCCGTACTCCAGCGCGCGCAGAAAATCCTCGTCCAGCTGCTGCGCCTCGTCGTCGCCGGCGGCGCGCAACGCCGCCTGCTGCTCGAAGCGGCGGCGCTGCTCGTCGGGATCGTTCAGCTCGCTGAACGCGTTGGCGAGCTCGCGATGCTGTACGAACAGCTCCCACCGCTCGACCTTGGCCGGATCGCCACGCTTGGGCTTGGCAAGCGGGGACAGCGCGAGCGGATAGTCGAAGACGAACGTCGGCTGCACGAGCTTCGCCTCGACGCAGGTCTTGAACACCTCGTCCACGAGCTTCGGGCCACTGAGCGCGGCGATGTCGGCGGGCGGCGTGTTGTGGCGCTTGAGGACGTCGCGCAGCTCGGCGTCTTTCGCCTTGTTGAGATCCACACCGGCGTGCTCGCGCACGAGCGCGTAGTAGTCCTTGCGCGCAAACGGACGCTCGAACGACAGCGTAGCGCCGTGCCGCTCCAGCACGCTGCTGTTGAACAGCTCGAGCACGAGACCCGCGAGCATCTCTTCCGTCAGTGCCGCCATGTCGTTGTAGTCCGCATACGCCTGATACCATTCCGCCATGGTGAACTCAGGGTTGTGAAACCGCGACAATCCTTCGTTCCGAAAGTCGTGGCCGATCTCGTACACCTTTTCGAGACCACCCACGAGGCACCGTTTCAGATACAGCTCGTCCGCGATGCGGAGATAGAACGTAGTGTCGAGCGTCTCGTAATGCGTCCTGAACGGCCGTGCCGTCGCACCGCCATAGAGGGGCTGCAACACCGGCGTCTCTACTTCCAGATACCCCTGGCGATCGAGGAAGGCGCGAATCGCTTGCACGATCCGCGTACGCAGCCGGAACACCTCGCGCACCTCGGCGTGCACGGCGAGATCCGCGTACCGCTGCCGGTACCGCAGCTCCGGATCGGTCAGCTCCCCGTGCTTCACGCCGCTCGCGTCTTCCTTGCCGAGGGGCAGCGGTCGCAGCGCCTTGGCGAGCAGGGTAAACTGGGCCACGCGCACGGTGGTTTCCCCCGTGCGGGTCTTCATCAGACGTCCCTCGACGCCCAGATGATCACCCAGGTCGAGCAGCTCGACGAGACTGTAGCGGTCCGCGCCCAGCTCGTCGCCCTTGAAGTAGAGCTGGATCTTTCCCGTCGGATCTTCGAGGTGCGCGAACGTCGTCTTGCCGTGCGGCCGCAACGCGACCAGGCGCCCGGCGAGTCGGTGAACCGTTGGATCGTCGTCCGATTTGTAGGCGGCCAGCGCCTGCTGCGCGGTCGCGGTGCGCTCGAACCGATAGGCGAACGGCGCCACGCCGCGCTCCAGCAGCTCCTTGAGCTTCTCGCGCCGGGCGGCCTCCACAAAACCGGTCATTACGCGGCCTTATTCCCGAAGCGCTTCAAGAACGCCTCGATGAACGGATCGAGATCACCGTCCATGACCTTGTGGACGTCGCTCACTTTCAGCTCGGTGCGATGATCGTTCACCATCGTATACGGCTGGAAAACGTACGAGCGGATCTGGTTCCCCCACGCAATGTCCGTCTTTTGCTTGTCCACCTCCGCCTTCTTCGCCTCGCGCTCGGCGACGGCGCGCTCGTACAGCCGCGCCTTCAGCATCTTCATGGCGGTCGCCTTGTTCTTTCCCTGGCTGCGCTCCTGCTGGCACGACACCACGATGCCCGACGGCAGGTGCGTGATGCGCACGGCCGAGGACGTCTTGTTGACGTGCTGGCCGCCCTTGCCGGACGCGCGGAACACGTCGATGCGCAAGTCGTCGTCCTTGATTTCGATTTCGATCTCGTCGTCGACTTCCGGATAGACGAAGACCGACGCGAACGACGTGTGGCGCCTCGACTGCGAGTCGAACGGCGAGATGCGCACCAAGCGATGCACCCCCTTCTCCGCCTTGAGCAACCCGAACGCGTACTGGCCGCGGATCTCGATCTCGGCGGATTTGATGCCCGCTTCTTCACCCGGCAGGATGTCGAGCACGTTCACGACAAAACCATGCCGCTCCGCCCAGCGGGTATACATGCGCACCAGCATCTCGGCCCAGTCCTGTGACTCGGTGCCGCCGGCTCCGGGATGGATCGTCAGCAGCGCGTCGCGGGCGTCGTCGGGACCCTGCAACATGTTTTGCATCTCGAGCGCCTCGAGCCGGCCGGCGATCTGCTCCGCCTCGGTTTCGAGGGAACGCTGCAACGCGAGATCGATGTGGGTTTCGGCTTCGAGCAGGTCGTTCAGCTCGCGGCCTTCATCCACGCGCTTGCGCAGGGCGTGGTAAGGCTCGAGCCAACGCTTCAGGGACTTGACTTCGGCGACCGTCGCGCGGGCACGCTCGGAGTCGGCCCAGAGCGCACCGTCCGCCATTTTCTGCTCCAGCTCCGCGAGGCGTGCGGTCTTTCCGTCGACGTCAAAGAAAGCTCCTGAGCTCGACGAGGCGGCGATCGAAATCCTGAAACCGTTCCGCTAAAGACACAGGTCACTCCTCTAGAAAAGCTTGTGGCCACCGGCGAGGATCTCGTTCAACGCCTCGCTCCAGAACGGCGTGCTCTGCGCCAGGTCGGCGCCGACCTGTTCGACATACTCCTGCCAGCTCTTCTCGATCTCGTCCTTGAACAGCTGCGGCAAGGTACCGTCGCGAAGCCCCTGCTGCCGCTTCTCCGGATGATAAACCAGCATGTCCGAGATGAGCGCGCGCGCTAGCCGCCGCGCCTTCTGCTTCGGATCCTGCACCATGAACGGGTTGACGGGACGAAGCGGTCCGGTGCTGCGCCTGCCCGGCGCGCTTGCTCCGGCCGCAGCAGGCGCCGCGGGTGGGGGCGCGGGAGCAGGAGGAGGCGGCGGCGCAGGCCGTGGCGGCGGCGCGGGCGCCCTCGAAGGCGCAGGCGCTGGAGCTGGAGGTGCGGCGAACGGCGTCGCAGGACGAGCTGGTGCCGCCGGTCGAGCAGGCATCGCGGGGCGGCTCGGTGGCGCGGCAGGTGGCGCCATCGCCGGACGCGCCGGGGGCGGGGGCGGTGGGGGCGGCGGGCGCGACGGAAGTGGAGTGGGTGCGGACGCAACTGGGCGGGGCGCCGCGGCGGCAGCGCCCGCGCCGTCGGGGCTCACCGCGAAGACGTTGCTGCAGACACTGCAGCGCGCGCGCAAGCCTCCCGCGGGGACCTTTGCCGGGTCCACTCGGTACACCGTTTCACACGACGGGCAGGTGACGTTCACGCCTAGGCCTCGTTGTCTCCGCTGGCTTCTTCAGTCTGCTCGCGATCGTGGCGCCGGTCAACGACAAAGACCGATCCCGCCTGCGTCTTCGCGTAGCTCTTCATTTCCGTCGCGAGCTCGCTGACCTGCGCCGGGTGCGCAAACCGGCGATGCTGATTCGTCACCACGCCGATCGACAGCGTCATCAACGGCACCCGGTGCAGCTGGCCGCGCCGGTCCTTGCCGAAATAGTAGCCCGCCCGACGGTCTTGCTCGTTGTACTGATACGGGACGAGCGTGTCGAACACGTCGAGCACCTCGCTGCACACGGCCGCGATGCTCTCGATCGGCAGCACGAAAATGAAGTCATCGCCGCCGATGTGCCCGACGAACCCCTGCTTCCCGAGCATCCCCCGCACGACGTCGTGCAGGATGCGGGACAGCAGGTAGATCACGCGATCGCCGTCGTAATAACTGTAGCGATCGTTGTATTCTTTGAAGTGATCGAGGTCGGCGTAACAGACGGCGAAGAACTCACCGAGCTCCATGCGCCGCTTGATCTCCCGCTCGATCTCCGTCGTCCCCGGGAGCCGCGTCGAGGGATTGACCGCCACGTCGCGCTCGGCCCGGGTCACCAGGGCATCGAGTCGCCCCGCCTGCTCGCCCGGCTCGAAGAGCGGCGTAATCACCTCGTCTGCACCCGCCGCGAACCACTTCCGCACCGCGTCCGTCGCATGGCGATTGGTCACCACGGCCAGCGGTACAATCGCCGTGTAGGCGTCCCCCTTGAGACGGGCGCAGAGCTGCATCCCTTCGTCACCCGCGCTGTCGGCATCGATCACGACCAGGGTCGGCAGCCCGCGGAGCACCCGCTCTTCCACTGCTGCGGCCTGCGGAAGGGCGATCACGGGCAACCCCTTCCCGTTGACCCATGCGGTCACGAAGTCAGGTACGGAACGTCCAGCCGGCGAGAAGAAGAGAATGGCTTGGCGCGACCGCACCTTACTCCTCTCGTAAGGGTAGAAACCGCCTAAACTTAGGCCTCGTCGCCTCCGGAGTCAAATGAACCCTCGTACGCCTCGCGCAACCGCACCGGCGGGGTGCGCGCGCGCATTCGCAGGTTCAACATCTCCACGAACACCGCGAAACCCATCGCGCAATAGATGTAGCCCTTGGCGATGTGCTGACCCAGTCCGTCGGCGATGAGCGACACGCCGATCATCAGCAGAAAGCTCAGCGCGAGCATCTTCACCGTCGGATGGCGATGCACGAAGTCGCTGATCGGGGCCGCCGCGAACATCATGACGCCCACCGCGAGCACCACCGCCGCGATCATCACCGGAAAATGGCGCGCCATGCCGACGGCGGTGATGACCGAGTCGAGCGAGAACACGATGTCGAGCAGCACGATCTGCCCGACAACACCGGCGAACGAAGCCCGCACGCGTGTGCCGGCATGGCCCGTCTCGCCTTCGAGGCCTTCGTGGATCTCGCGTGTACTTTTGGCGATCAGGAAGAGACCGCCGGCGACGAGAATCAGGTCGCGGCCGGAGAACGGGTGGCCGAGCAGATGGAACAGCGGAGCGGTCAGGCGAATGATCCACGCGAGCGCGGCGAGCAACGCGATGCGCGTAAACATGGCGCCGGCCAGGCCGACGCGCCGCGCGCGCCCCTGTTGCGGCCGCGGGAGTTTGCCCGCGAGGATGGAAATGAAAATGATGTTGTCGATGCCGAGGACGATCTCGAGCACCGTCAACGTGAGCAGGCCGAGCCACGCTTCAGGACTCGTGAGCACGTTCATGATGTGATCCGGCGTGGAGGAGTTGCGGTACCGTCAGAACGACAAGGAGACCTGCAGTCGCGCGCCGCGGCCGGGCCCAATCATCGTCTGGACCTGGGCCCCGCGTCCGGCGGCGGCGCTGAGTCGCGCGGAGATCAGCGCGTCCACCGCGCTCAGCACGTGATTGGCGAGCAGCAGACCGATCTGGTTTTGCGCCCGCCGAAACCCGTTGTCGCTGCGCCTGATGAAGTCGCGGAACACCTCGTGCTCGAGCGAATGGTCGCGCCAGCTCCATAGGAAGTTGGGTCCCACGGCGCGGGTCTGATAGAACTGCAACGCTTTCCAGTATTGGGGCGACGTGGGATCGGGAGGCACGTTGGGATCCTGCCAGAATGTGCGCCGCGCCAGGAGCCACACCGCTCCGTTGTAGGTCTGTGGATCGCTCTCGGGAACGAACGCCGGTCCGGGATCGGCGTCGTACCTGCCGCTCTCCGCGAAGCGCTCCATCTGCTCGTAGTATTCGAAGATGGTGTCGCGCCGGGTCGGCGCGAACGCGCGCCGCGCCACATCGAACGCGAGATTCTGATAGCGCTGGGCGAGGGTCATCGCCTCGTGATCGAGCTGCAGGAACCGCGAGACGAGGTACACCTCCGCAGCCAGGTATACCGCCCCACGATCTTGATGGGCGAGCAGCTGTCCGGTTCCGGGCACGAGGAGCGACGCCAGCGGGCGCACGAACACGGTGGCGGGTGGCTCCTGCTGCTGCGCAACGCCGATGGTCGCAGCGACGATCGTCGTGACGCCCGCGAGGTACGCCGCCCGCTTCATTAGAAGGTGACGCGGAAGGAAAAGAAGGTCGGGCTTTCGACCTGCAGGTCCGAGCCCGTCAGAAACGCCCGCGCGAGATCGATACCGAGCGAGCCGCTCTCGACGCCCAGGCCCACACTCGGCCCACTCAGTCCATCCTGCACGAACGCGTATCCGGCGCGCACCCGCACGATCCGCTGATAGCCGATGTCGACACCGAGCCGAGTCTCCGACTGGCCCACCTGTCCCCAGGGGCTGTCCACGTCGGCGGCGAGTTTCACGTCAAAGGCTTGATCGAGTGCGCGTCCCGTGGCGGGACGCAGTCGGACCTCGTAGAGCGCGCCGATGGCGAGACGTGTCGGCAGTGGATCGGCCTGCGCCTGGTTATTGACCTGCAGCCGGAACCCGATGTTGCGCAGCGCCACCCCGATGCGCAGCGGGCCGCCGGGACCAACGCGGAACTGTCCGCCGACATCGAGCGCGTGGGTCGCTCCCGTTCCCGCGGGAAAGTCCCGGCAGTCGCCGCTGCAATCCACCCGGAACTCGACGAGCTTATAGTTGATGCCGAAGACCACGGAGCCCGTCAGGTTGGTCGCGTAGGAGGCGAGGAACTCGAAGTTGCGGGGTGCGATGCGCGCGATCGTATTGCCGTTGAAATCGGTACGATCGAGATCGCCGTAGTCGACGAGGTACACCGCGCCGCCGATCACGCCGATGCCGCGCGAGGGGAAATACGCGCCCAGCACGCTGCTGCGACCCGCGACCAGCGAAGCGCTGTGCAGCGCGAACTCGTCGTCCGACAGCGTCGCGAGACCGGCGGGATTCCAGAACGCCGCTTCCCCCCGCCCCGCGACGGCGGTCGCGGTCTGTCCCATCCCCACCGCCTGCGCCCCCACCGGAAATACCAGGAAGAGCGCGCCGGCGTTGAGGGGCAGCTCCTGGGCGGACAGTGGGACGGTCGGACTGACGGACAGGAAGGCGAATGCCAGCCGCAGCACCCGTCCGACCGTCCGACCGTCCGTCACTCCGTCAGAAGGGTTTCGCCTCATCGATGAGCATGATGGGAATGTCGTCTTCGACGGCGTAAATCAGACGGCAGGCATGACAGGCGAGGGCTTCCGGATCCGTCCGATGCTCGAGCGGCCCTTTGCACTTCGGGCAGACGAGAATCTCGAGCAGGTCGTCGGCGAGGCTCATGAAGTGGCGTACCCCAGACGCTTGAGGGATGGTTCGTCGCGGCGCCATTTAGGAAGGACCTTCACGTGCAGGTCGAGGAACACGCGCTGGCCGAGCAGCGCCTCGATCTTGGCGCGCGCCGCGGCGCCGAGGGCTTTGATGGTTCGGCCGCCCTCGCCGATGACGATCCCTTTCTGGCTTTCGCGTTCGACGTAGAGCACCGCCCGAATATATACCGGCTCTGTGCCCTCCCGGAACTCATCGATCTCACACGCGACGCTGTAGGGCAGCTCTTCATGCAGCTGCTCGAAGGCGGCTTCGCGGATGAACTCCGCCGCAAAGAAGCGCATCGGCTGGGTGGCCAGCTCGTCGGGATCATAATGAAAGGGGCTTTCGGGAAGCCGGGCACCCAACGTCTCGAGAAACTCGTCCAGACCCTCCCGCGTCACCGCGGAGAGCACGACGTCGGACGGCTGGACGGTCGGACGGGCGGACGGCTGGACCACATCGGCTTTCGTGTACACCGTGACGATCTGTGCGCGCGGAGGTTTTTCGAGTCGGGCAACGGTGGCAAGCGCGGGTGCCGGGTACTCAGCCAACGGATGCAGATAGGCAATGAGCTCGGAGTCGTCGATCGCACGCAGCGCGGCGGCGCGCATCGCCTCATGCAGCCGGTACTCGGGCTCGAGCAGACCCGGCGAATCGGTGAAGATGTATTGCGTGTCGTCTTTGGTGAGCAGGCCGATGACGGGCAGGCGCGTCGACTGCGGTTTTGGTGACACGATGGCGAGGTGTTCGCCCACGAGCGCGTTGAGCAGCGTGGATTTGCCGACATTCGGCCGGCCGGCCAGCGCGATAGTCCCGCAACGGGTCATAGTCGAAGTGTAGAGCGGCCCCGCATCTTGCGCGAGTCAGCGCCCGGCGTGTACGATACAAATGGGTATTCAGCCCGCGAGGTGTCTAATGCTACGGGAGCTGCCAGTCTCCGTGCTCGCGCTGCTGGTGGTCGCAGGTGGTTGCGCGCGGCACACCATTCCCACCGTCGTGCTTACGCCGCAGTCCCGTATCGGTCCCGCTGAAGAGTACGATCTCACCATCGCCAACGTTACGCCATACGACGTCGATTTCAATCTCGCGAAACCGGGGTACGTGATCGCACTCCGCGTCACCCAAGGCGGCGGCGTTCGCCTTGTGGCACCGCTCGACGGGAAACCACGGACCAAACCCGGCACGCACTATCTCCGCACCGAGACGGTGCGGTCCGGCGGCGTGACGTGGGTCGAAGAGAGCTACTGGACTCCGGCCTTCGGTTTGCAGCCGCCGTGCACGGGCCCCGCCGATAAGCGCAGCACGATGGGATCCCTCGGATGCGTGGACGCGGCGCCCTACGGCCCGCCTGGCGAAGAGCATCGCCTGCGCGTGCCGGTCTACGGGCGCGCGGGGTCCGCCCTGCCGGGATACTGGCTCGTCATCGTGTCGGATACGCCGACCGCGGCGAGCGAAATCTGGCGGCGACTCGCGACGCTCGATCGCTCCGACACGTCCCTCGTGAATTTCGTGCGTGCGTTGCCGCAGCGATTGATCGCCTCGCACACCGCGAACTGGTCGGCCTCCTACGCGCCGTTCGGGACGGCGGAGGACATCGCGAGCCATCGGTGATGCTGCGGTACGCGCCGGT
>DATGVC010000128.1:0-5805 GCA_035300745.1 Gemmatimonadales bacterium
TGACCGCCTCGGGACCGGGCGATCTGAAGGTGCGGCTGACCTCTCCCAATTCGGGACTCGACTCCGCCATCGTTTTCACGATCACCGGTCCCGCCGCCCTGACGAGCGCGACCCCAGGCACCGGCCTGCGGCTGTTTCAACAGCCGCTCGGCGGGACGTCCACGCGCTTCGCGTTGGTCGGCCAGCTCACCAACGGTGCGACGATCCTGACGATCGGCGTCCCGGACCTCGGCGCACTCAGCCAGTACAGTGGCGCGATCACCGGTGTGGCGATGCCGAGCTACGCCCTCCGCATCCTTCCGGGCGGCTACGCGCTCGCGTTGACGCGCTAGTCGCCCGCTTCGGCCGGTTCTGGCGTCTCCCAGGCGCGTGTCAAAAGGTCTTCGAGCCGGCGCCGCAGGTCCTGGTACAGGGCGAGAAGCCGGCGGCATTCGTCGGTTAGCGTCGTGGCGCCGCCACCGGGTCCACCGGCGCGCGATACGACCATCGGCCGGCCGAGCGCCTGTTCCATCTGCTGAATCACACTCCACGCCGTGCGGTAACTGATGCCCGCTTCGGACGCGGCATCCTTGATCGAGCGCACGCGATCCACCGCATCCAGCAACCGCGCTTCGCGCTCTCCGATAACCGGAACGCCGCGCCGGGTCAGCGTCACGAGCGCGCGGGGGACCAGGTCTGGGAACAGCATGCAACCTCCTACCGTCCGGCGGCCGCAACCGTCGTGGAGCACTCACCGGGTAACGGCGCGAACGCCTGCACGCCACCGGGCAAGCGCAGCGCGAGCAGCCGGGTTCGCCAATCCGCCAGCGCCCAGGTGCTGAATCGTGTTGCCACGCTGTTGTCCGACGCCGAACGAATCACGTACAACGTGTATGGATTGCCGAGCGCAGTGTCGGCAGTGAAGAGTACACGCAAAGCGATGCCCGTTAATCGCGTAAACGTTGGCAAGTCGGCGAGCGCGTAGGCGGCGCGTTCGTCGGCAATGCGCACTGTGGCCGCTTGGTCCCCACCGGCCTGCACGTACCAGGAGTTGCGAGACATGTCGGGAGTCACGCCCGCCGACGTCCACAGCGACAACTCTTTGATGTGAGTGCCGGAGGAATCAGCGCGCGAGATGAACGACGCGCGTGCGTTGGCGATGCGGCGAAATGCCTCCACGGCGGTTTCAGCGCTGGCGACATGCGCGGGATCGGCGGGCGGCCCCACGATCGCAAACCGGCTTGCGACAAAGGGGCAGCGGAGCGCCGCGTGTCCGGGATCGATGAGCAGCCGCTGCTCGAGACTGGGCGCATGAGTGATGACGACGTCCAGGTCGCCCGCGGCCGCCGAGCGGAGGACTGTGCCCGACGCGGCGACAATCACGCGCACGGGCATCGGTGGACGCAGCGAGTCGAGCAACGCCAGCGCGCCGGATTGCTCGACCGTCGTGGTCGTGCCCAGACGCAGCGGCGTCGCCTGCGAGCCTTTCGTGCACGCCGCCTGAGCGGCGCAGACGAAGGCGAGTGCCAGAGTGTGTCGCGTCATGTCGCCATTCTTTCTTCCTAGCGGTATACCCGAGCGGTGAAATCGTTCCAGTCCGTTTTGAATGTGGCGGGCGCGCCACAGGAGAGCTGATTCCTCGCCGCCGCGGATCCTTGATCTGTCGGGCGAATTGTCCGTAGACTGGCCGTTCCCTACCCGTCCACCCGTCGTGTCTCTATTTTCGATGCGGGGGCGGTAGCTCAGTTGGGAGAGCACCTGGTTTGCAACCAGGGGGTCGTGGGTTCGAATCCCATCCGCTCCATTCCTCAGTCTCGACGTCTCGAGTTACACAGCGTCACCCTGGCCTCGGAGAGTCGTGTGATTTCGCTCCTCATTCCGGTCATCATACTCGCTCAAGCAACGCCCACGCCGCTGCGCATCGCGGCGAGCAGTCTTGCGTCGGTCGAAGTGCATCTCAACGCGCGTCGCATCGGGAATCAATGGTACGAGGAGGACGCGAGTCTGTCCGGACCGTCCCGCATCGCCATTGCGTACGGCCAACCACACGCGCGTGGTCGGAAGGTCGAAGGTGGTCTGATTCCGATCGACAGCGTCTGGCGCTTCGGCGCCAACATGGCCACGACGCTCCACACCGATCTCGACATCACCCTGGGCGACGTGAAACTGCCGCGCGGCGATTACTCGCTCTTCATCCTGTACACGCGAACGGGTTCCACACTGATCGTGAATCGCGGCACGGGGCAGTGGGGTACCGACCACGATGCCTCCAAGGACATCGGGCGTATCCCGCTCGCCAGCCGCACCATGGCGGAGCCGGAGCCCTCGCTGTCGATTTATCTCGTGCCCGTGGCGCCGGACCCCGGGACCGGATATGCCGAGCTCCGCGGCACACTGCGCATCAAGTGGGGGACGACGGAATTGACGACCGGTTGGCGAGTCGACCAATGACCGACGAGCGGTATCCCATCGGCAAGTACACCCCCGTCGCCGCGCTGTCGAACGCAGAGCGCGACGCCTGCATCGAGCAGATCGCCGCTGCGCCGGCGGACTTCCGCCGCGCGGTCGCCGGCCTCACCGATACGCAGCTCGACACGCCGTATCGCGACGGCGGGTGGACGGTGCGCCAGGTGGCGCATCATCTCCCCGACAGTCACATGAACGCCTACATGCGCTTCAAGTGGGGGCTCACCGAGGACACGCCGGCGATCAAAACATACGAAGAAAAGGACTGGGCCAAGACACCGGAGGTGCGCGCTCCAATCGCGATGTCGCTCGATCTGTTGACGGCGCTGCACCAGCGCTGGGTGACGCTGCTCCGCGGCATGCGTCCGGCCGATTTCGCCCGCACGATCAAGCATCCGGAGTGGGGCACGCCGTCGCTCGACACGATCCTCGCGCTCTACGCGTGGCACGGCCGGCATCACACGGCCCACGTCACGACGCTGCGGCAGCGAATGGGTTGGGGGGACTGATGGTCGACTTCGCGGACGAGAACCTCGACGAGGAGTTTCCACTGGGTGATGGCACCGCCGATGCCGAGGGCATCGTCGTTTGCCCGTACTGCGGCGAGCCGAATGAGATCGGCATCGATGCAGGCGGCGGAGCGTATCAGGATTACGTCGAGGATTGTCAGGTGTGCTGCCGGCCCTGGCGCGTCACCGTCGCTTACGATGAGGAGGGCAACGCTGAGATTCTAGCCTCACCACTCGACGAGTGAAATGCACATCGTTGATGTGATGTCCGTTTCAATCCCAAGAATTACATCGAATGACCCTAACTCCTGCTGCGGTGTAGCATTACAATTAGAGATGCGGTCAATTCTCCTGATAGACGACGATGCGGATATCCGCATGACACTCCGTGACTTCCTCACGGAGCTGAAGTTTGTCGTGCATACCGCCCGCAACGGCCAGCATGCGCTGCAGCTGCTCGAAAAGATTGAACCGCCCGGCCTGATCCTGCTGGACTACAAGATGCCAGTGATGGACGGGAAGCAGTTCCTCTCGATCATGCGGCGCATTCCCCACCTGCAGATGGTTCCCGTGGTCATTCTGTCGGCTGCGACGCGGGAGTGGTCGGGAGCACACCTCGAGGTCGAAGAAGTGCTGTCGAAGCCGATCGATCTCGAACTGTTGCGGGATACCGTCAACCGCATCTGCGCTGAGCGCTTATAGCGCTGCGGCGTACCGGCGCGCCACTTCCTCCCAATTCACCACGTTCCACCATGCCGTCACGTATTCAGGCCGGCGGTTCTGGTACTTGAGATAATAGGCGTGCTCCCACACATCGAGGCCGAGAATCGGGACCTTCTTGTCCATCAGGGGGCTGTCCTGGTTCGGTCGGCTGGCG
This sequence comes from Gemmatimonadales bacterium, assembly GCA_035300745.1. GTDB lineage: Bacteria > Gemmatimonadota > Gemmatimonadetes > Gemmatimonadales > GWC2-71-9 > 20CM-2-65-7. Next base: position 3,832 of record DATGVC010000128.1, read on the forward strand.
ACTTCGAGCTTACCGTTCGCGACCGTCAGCCACGCCCAGCCACTCCCGAACTGCGTCGTTGCCGCGCTGGAGAGCTGCTCTTTGAATTTCGCGAACTCGCCGAACGTGCGTTTGATGGCATCGGCCAGGTTCCCGCTCGGTTCACCGCCACCGCCTTTGCCGGCGGGCGCCATGATCGTCCAGAACAGGGAGTGATTGTGGTGTCCGCCGGCGTTATTGCGGACGGTGATGCGAATGTCCTCCGGAACCGAATTAATGCCGCGCAGCAGTTCCTCGAGGCTCTTGTCGAGCAGCTCGGGATGCTTATTCAACGCGTTGTTGAGGTTTGTGATGTAGGCCTGATGATGTTTGCCATGGTGGATCTGCATCGTCTGCGCGTCGATGTGCGGCTCTAGGGCCCCGAAATCATACGGCAGCGGAGGAAGCGCGTGTCGCGTGAGTTCTTGTACGTGAGCCATCGCGGGTGTCCTGAGAAGTGTGGTTCTCAAAACCCCGCATTGCGCGGCCCGGTTCCCTCCATATCTTGGCTCCGCGGACGTGCTGTCCTCTCCCACATCCGGAGGCGCTCGTGGCGGAGTTTCTCCTGCGCTGGCTGCATTATCTGGGCGGCATTACCTGGATCGGCCTACTGTATTACTTCAACTTCGTACAGGGCCCGTTCATGGCGGAGGCGGATCCCGGTGCAAAAAGCACCGCGACCCAGAAACTCCTGCCTCGTGCCCTGCGCTGGTTCCGCGGCGGCGCCATCCTGACGTTCCTCACCGGTCTCGCGATCATCGGGAAACGTCTCGGCGAATCGCCGCTCGGGGCGGCCGCATGGTCCACGCCCTGGGCGATTACGATTCTGACCGGGGGGCTCTTCGGGACCCTGATGTTCCTCAACGTCGTGCTCGTCATCTGGCCTAAGCAGCAAATCGTCATTGCATCGGCGAAGGCGGCGGCTTCGGGTGGGCAGCCCAATGCCGTGGCGCCAGTCGCCGCGCGTCGCGCGTTCCTGGCGTCGCGCACGAACGTCGTGTTCTCGATCCCGATGCTGTTCTACATGGGCGCGGCGTCGCACTACACGCTGCCGGCAGGCGGCAATCACGCCGCGTACTGGGCCAGCGTCATCGTTGTCGCGGCAGTTCTCGAGATCAACTCACTCACCGCGACCACCGGGGCAACCACGAAGCCGATCGAGAAGATCCCCGGCGTGATCGTCACAGGCTTCGTCGTGTGGGCGGTCGTGTACGGACTGGCCCGGGCTTTCCTATCGGCCTGACGGCATAACGGATGGCGTCGGTCACACTCCGCCGGCTGAGCAAGGTCTTCGACGGCGGCATTCAGGCAGTGCAACACCTGGATCTCGACGTGGGGGACGGCGAGCTGCTCGTCATGCTCGGGCCGTCCGGATCCGGCAAGACGACCGTGCTTCGCTGCATTGCCGGATTGGAGGAGCCGACTGCCGGCGACATCGTGATCGGCGAGCGCGTCGTGACGCACGACGCCCCCGCCGACCGTGACGTCGCGATGGTGTTTCAAAGCCCGGCGCTCTACCCCCACCTCACCGTCCGTGAAAACATCGCCTTCCCGCTCGAGATGCGCGGCGTGGCGGATGCGCAGGTTGCGCGGCGCGTGCTGGAAGCGGCGGCGCGCCTGGGCCTGCAGGACGTCCTCGATCGCCTGCCGGCGCTGCTGTCGGAGGGGGAACGCCAGCGCGCGGCGCTGGGCCGCGCCATCGTCCGCGGTCCGCAGGCCTTTCTCTTCGACGAGCCGCTGTCCCGGCTGGATGCGAAGCTGCGTATCGAGCTGCGCGGCGAGCTGCTGGCGCTGCACCGCGCCCTCGGCGCCACGATGATCTACGTGACGCACGATCAGACCGAGGCGATGACGATGGGCCAGCGCATTGCGGTGCTGCACGAAGGACGGCTGCGGCAGGTCGGCACGCCAGAGGAGGTGTACCAGCGTCCCGCCGACGTGCACGTCGCCCGCTTT
>DATGVC010000129.1:0-2064 GCA_035300745.1 Gemmatimonadales bacterium
AAATCGCACGCCCTGCCTGGCGCACGCTTCGGAAATCTCCTTCACGACGTCGCGACGAAACGGGCTGTTCTTGACCGAATGCTCCGTGTAGCGCGACGGCCAGAGGCAAAAGCCGTCGTGGTGCTTGCAGGTGAGGATCAGCCCTTTCATCCCCCCGTCACGCGCGGCGCCGACAATCTGGTCGGCGTCGAAGTCGGTGGGGCTGAAGACCGCCGGCGACTCGTCGCCGTAGCCCCACTCACGATTCGTGAACGTGTTGACGGTGAAATGGAGAAAGCCGTAGAACTCGAGCTCGTGCCACGCGAGCTGGCGGGGTGCAGGGAGCGGGGGGAACGGAGCAGGCGGATCGACGAGAGCGAGCGGCAACCGCCGGCCCGCAAACGTGACGCTCGCGCCAACCGTCGTCGCAATGAACTCGCGTCGCGGGATCAGACCTTTGCGGCCTCCGCCACCGCGCTCAGCAGAGCGGCGAGCAGCGACGCGAGATCCCAATCCCCATCGTGGCGTTCGCCATTGATGAAGAACGTCGGCGTCCCGTTGACCCCGCTCTTGAGGCCGCTGAGCACGTCTTCCTTTATCCTCGCGCGGTAGGTTCCCGCCTCGAGCTCGGCCTTCAGCCGGTCAGCGTCGAGACCCAGGTCAGCCGCGTACTCGATCAGGTACTGATCGTCGAGCGCAAACTGGCGTTCGAACAGCCGGTCGTGCATCTGCCAGTAAGCGCCCTGCGCGCCCGCGGCTTCCGCCGCCTCCGCCGCATGCTGGGCGTGAGGATGCTGTTTGGTGAGCGGGAAGTTGCGGAATACGAACCGCAAGTCCGGCCCCAGACGCCGCCGCACCTCCTTCACGATTGGGTACGCCCGGCCACAGAACGGACATTGGAAATCGCCGTACTCGACCAGCGTCACCGGCGCGTTGTCCGGGCCCGCGACATGGTCTCGCGGCCCGACCGCCGGCTGCAGAGTCCCGCGCGCAGCCTTGGTTTCGCGGCTCATGCGCCCTGCTGGTGCGCTTCCACGAACCAGAGCCACTGGTCCACGCCGCGCGAGATGTCCGTCAACATGTCGGCGCTATCCGCGTCCTCCAGCTCGTTCATCTCCTCGATACCGACCCGCGCCGTGCGACCAAACGCCGCCAGCGCGTCCGACAACGCCGCGACGTGCTCCGCGCCACTCGACAGCGTGAGCGGATAGTCGACGAGGGTCGATCGCCCTTCGACGGCACCGATCGTTCCTTCCGCGATGCCGCCGAGCTGGACGATCCGCTCGGCGATCAGGTCCACGTATGCTTCGACCGATTCGTTGATGTCGTCGAACAGCTTGTGGAGGCCGATGAACGACGGGCCTTTCACGTTCCAGTGCGCCTGCTTGCACTGCGTCTGCAGGTCGATGCAGTCGGCGAGCCGCTGGTTGAGCAGCGCGATCACCTCGACGCGCCTCGCTTCGGGCAGGTCGTTCTTCGTCTGAAACAGCCGCGCGGGTTCGCGCGACCGGCTCGCCGGCACGGTCTGCTGGGCCTTGATTCGGGAGGCGGCCGCGCGAGCGCTGCCTCCGTCTTTGCGGTGAGTAGTTGTACGAGCCACGGCGATTCTCCTAACGAGGGGGGACTGGAGCGGCCGCTACGACCGCTGTTGCAAGCGAACGAACAAGGAACGCAATGACCAGCTGCACCACACCGAGCGCGAGGGCGAACCAGGCGATCAACACGATGACGGTCGCCACGGTCAGCCCGGGATAAACAATCGCGGCAACCGCCAGCGCCAGGCTCAGGATGCCGCCGAAAATGCTCCAGCCCGGGCGGCCGCCCATCGCCTTCTGCACGCCGGCCAGGGTGAACTGCACATAAGCTGCCAACAGCATCCACAACGAAACCGAAATCACGACATAGAGCAGGGACAGAACCGGATTGACGAATGCGAAGATGCCGAACGCCGCGCTAATGAGTCCCTGGATGAGCAGCATCCACCAGCGATCGAAGACGGCCCGCATGCGAACCGCCGAGCCGATCGCGACGACGCCATCCACCAGCGCGTAGGCCGCAATAAAGGCGGTCAGCGCCACCACGGTA
>DATGVC010000130.1:0-12988 GCA_035300745.1 Gemmatimonadales bacterium
AGACCTGAACGACGCCGTCCAGGTGGCGTCGCGGATACCCGGCGCCAAGCACGGCACCGTGGAGGTCCGTCCGATCATGGAGTTCAACCAACCGTAGACACGATCGAGTCGGTCTACCGCGCCGAATCCCGCCGCGTTCTCGCAACCCTGATCCGCCTGCTCGGCGACTTCGATCTCGCCGAGGAGGCGCTTCAGGACGCGTTCGCCGCGGCGCTCGAGCGCTGGCCGGTCGAAGGCACACCGGCGAATCCCCGCTCGTGGCTCATCTCCACGGGCCGATTCAAGGCGATCGACCGGCTGCGCAAGAGCCGCCGGGAAGTCGCGAGTGAGGCGGACGTGCCGCTCGAGCTCACCGACGCTGAAGACTACGACGTCGCCGACGACCGCCTGCGGCTGATTTTCACGTGTTGCCATCCCGCCCTCAATCCTGACGCGCAGGTCGCCATGACACTGCGCGAGGTGTGCGGTCTCACGACTGAGCAGGTCTCGGCCGCTTTTCTGACTACAGCGCCGACGCTGGCACAGCGCATCGTCCGAGCGAAGTCGAAGATCCGTGACGCGCGCATCCCCTACGAAGTCCCATCGCGCGGCGATCTTCCCGAGCGACTGGCCAGCGTACTGCACGTCGTTTATCTGGTCTTCAATCAGGGCTACTTCACCCGTGCCGATCTCGCGAGCGAGGCGATCCGGCTGGGGCGACTGCTCGTCGATTTGCTTCCGGAGCCCGAGGCGATCGGATTGCACGCCCTGATGCTGCTCCATGACGCGCGGCGCGCCACACGTACCACCGCCACCGGGGGGGGCGGGGGGGGCGCGCTGATCCCACTCGAAGAACAGGACCGCTCGCGCTGGAACAGGGAGCAGATAAAGGAAGGAGTCGCCCTCGTCCAACGCGCGCTGACGTCACGAGGATTTGGGCCGTACACGCTGCAGGCCGCGATTGCGGCGCTGCACGCCGAGGCGCCGAGCTCCGCCGCGACCGATTGGGCGCAGATCGTCGGGCTCTACGAGGTCCTTCTCAGAGCTGAGTCCTCGCCGGTCATCGAGCTGAACCGTGCTGCCGCGATCGCCATGCGCGATGGGCCGGAGCACGGCCTCGCGCTCATTGATGCGATTCTCGCGCGTGGTGTTCTACAAGACTATCATCTCGCCCACGCCGCCCGGGCCGATCTGTTCCGAAGGCTGGGCCGCAAGTCGGAAGCCGCAGCGGCGTACAAGCGCGCGCTGGAGCTGGCGGTCGAGGAACCCGAGCGCCTGCTGCTCGAGCGGCGGCTGAAGGAGTTAGCGGCTAGCCTCCACCGGGCCGAGCTGTAAGTTTCGGGTATGCGCGGCGCTCTTGTCATTTTGCTCATGCTATTCGGAACCAGCGTTGCCGCCGCACAGCTGTGCGTCGGCAATACCACCTTCGCGCTCGCTCACGTTCATGGCGGGGCCGATTTCGCTGGCGATAAGCTCGCCCACCGCTATGCGCTCGAGTTCCGATTCGCTGTTCGCAGCGTCTTCGCAGCAGTCGAAGCCGGGATCAAGACCTGGGACGTCACGAGCCTCGACGGCGAATCGCGAGCACTCGGTGTCACCGTAGGTCTGCAGTGGCCTCGCGGGTCCGAATCGAAGTTCGGGCTCTGTCCGTTACTATCTTGGACGTCGCTGTCCGGACCGCACCGTATTGAGGGCACGCCTTGGAATTACTCGGAGCACTCGTTTTCGGCAGGGCTAAGTGCGGGCTACTTGCTGGTGCGGACGAGGCTCTGGGACATCGTGCCCACAGCAGCGGTTACCGTCGGAGCGGGTAACCCGAAGCTGACGACGACCTACGGGGGCAGCATCGGACAGTACCAGGGCTTCTGTTGTGGATGGCAGACATTTACCACGGTCCGCCTGGGCTTCGGCTTGGGATTCTCCGACGAATTGACGTTGATCCCAGCGATCGCCTTCCCGCTCGGCGCCGCAGGGCAGACAACGTATGGCATCAAAGCGGCGCTACGGCTGGGAAAAGGCATTTAATCCTACGAATACCAGTTCTTGTCCCACGCGTGAGGCTTGAGCTTCGATAGCATCCCGGCCGGCAGCGCGCCTTTCGTCGCCGCCATCGCATTTTGACGTACATGCGCCGACCGGCGCATTCCCGGAATCACCGTCGAGACCTCCGGTGCGGACAGGCAGAATCGCAGCGCCAGCTCGGGCAGCGTCTCGACCTGGTCATCCAGCACCTGGGCCAGCGCCTTCCCCCTCCGCTCCGCCTCGGCCTTGCGATCGCCCACGAAGTACTCGGCGCGCCAGTCACCGGCGGGGAACACGGTGTTGGCTTTGATCTGACCGGTGAGCGCGCCTTCGTCGAACGGCACGCGGACGATGATGCCGAGCGGCTTCTGCTTCGCGAGGGTGAACAAAGCCTTCTCCGGCGAGCGATCGTAGATGTTGTAGATCACCTGCGCCGTTTCGAAGAGCGGATCGGCGAGCGCGCGCAGCGCGGTCTCGGGCGCGTGGTCGTTGATCGAGATCCCCCAGTGCAGGACCTTGCCTTCTTCCTTGAGACGCACGATCTGCTGGTAGGACGCTTCCCAGTCGCGGTCTCGGAGCCAGAGGTCGTTCCACACGTGCAGCTGCTGCACGTGTAAGGCGTCGACGCGGAGATTCTTGAGCGATTGCTCGGTGCACGACGCGATGTACGTGGCGGGAAAAACGTCGGCGAGCTTGTAGCTGGACTTCCCGGGCCACTGGCGATTCATCGGCGGGATCTTCGTCGCGACGATGGCGCGTCCGGCGCGGAGATCGTGTTTCAGCTCTTCCCCGATCACCTGCTCGCTGTGGCCATTGCCGTAGGCCAGCGCGGTGTCGAAGAACGTGATGCCCTGCTCGATCGCTTCGCGCAGTGCCTTGCGGCCTTCACTGTCGTCCACGCCGCGCCACATGTCGGCGCCGAGTCCCCAGCCCCCGAAGCCGATTTCGCTGACACGGTAACCGGTGTTCCCCAGAGATCGAGTTTTCATCAGCCGCTCCGTCCAAACTGGCGCGTGTATTTCACAATCAGCGACCGAGCCTGCGGCTGATTCCATTGGAAGAAGCCGTCGGCCTGTCGCCCCTCGTTGAAGACCACAAATAAACCAGTGCCGGCCGTACTCAGCCAGCCGAACCGCGCGTTGGCCGTCCACACGCGGGCCTGATTGCTGTACTGTACGAGCGTCTGGAACAGGACGCGCGGCGTAAAGAAGTACGCGACGCGCGTCGCAATCAGCGAGCGGACGAAGTTGCCCTGGTCTAAGCGCACGTCGTTGTATTCCAGGAGCAAGGATGTCGTGAAGGAGCTCGCGTGCCGCGCGGCAAGCGTCACGCTGCCGCCGCGACGCGTCCCGTTGTAGAACCCGCCCACGTCGGCGCGCAGGACGAGCGAAAGGGGCGCGCTCGGATTCGTCGCAAGGTCCCACCCGAGTGACGTGTAGTCGTACGAGCCCACGGGGAGCGTGACGTTGCTGGCGATCGCGAACGGCCGCTGCAGACCCTGGTGTTCGACATTGACCTCGGGGCCGAACCGGCCTCCGTTGGCGAGTTCGACCTCGCCCAGATCGAGATGGATGCGCCCCTCCTGCCAGTAGCCGTCCAGCCCGTAATAGCCCCTATAGTTCACGTGGGGGATCCATTGCTTGAGCAACGGGATGCTCGGGACGCGCTTCTTCCACATGACCGCCGCTTCATAAAAGCGATATCCGCCCCGGCGATTGAGGAATCCGACCCCGGGGTTGAAGTCGCTGCCCACCTGGATGATGCGCGCGCCGTTGCTCCAGGCGCCGGTCTCGTAGCCCACGCGCGCGCTGTAGGCCGCGGCGTTGCCGTCGGGGCCCGGCGTCGCGGAAGCCGCGCCCCACCAGTCCATCGTCCACGCATCGCGAATGCCGATGCGCCCGTCGAGACCGTACACGCGGTTCCAGTCTCCGGTGTTTGCGGTCGCCATGCGCTGCACGGCGATCACGCCAATGCGCGACCGCGCGGCGAGCTCGCGCTCCAGACGTACCACGGAGTACGACATCGCCGGCTGGATGCCGGCGCGGCCATCCGTGAAGAGCTGCAGGCCGCCCACGGTGAAGTCGCCGACGCGTCCGGTGAGCCGTCCACCACCCAGGATCGGGACAGGCTGGCCGAGGGTGTCGATGCCGATGCGACGCGTAAAGAACAAGTCGACGGCTTGGGGCGTCCCGGCCGAGAAGATGCCCGCATTCTCGAGAAAGAAGGGCCGCTTCTCCGGGAAGAACAGCGGAAAACGGGTGAGATTGGTGCGCTGCTCGTCGACCTCGACCTGCGCGAAGTCGGTATTGTACGTGAGATCGAGGGTGAGACTCGGCGTCACGCCATACTTGACCTCGCCGCCGACATCCGCGCGCCCCCGAGCTTCGGGATCGACCGTGTAGTTGCGCGCGACGCCGGCGAGCGCGTACGGCGTCACGGTCCACACGCGCCGCGACGGCGCGCGGATGCCCTCCAGCTTCCCCGCGCGCGAAATTTTCATCAGGTTGAACTGGCGCGGAATGAAGGACCAGAACGCCTCTTCGTTCTTGCGGCGGATCGAGCGCACGAGGTTGAGTCCCCAGGTCTGCACCTCACCCGAACCGTACCGCAGCGTCGTGAACGGGATACGAAACTCGGCGTACCAGCCGAGGGAGTCCACGGACGTGGCGACGGTCCAACTGCCGTCCCAGTTGAGGTTGAACCCTCCCATGGACCCGGCCATCGCCCGATTCTGGCCGGGTTGCTGCACGCCGCCGCCTTCGCCCTCGTTCACCACTTGCGCGTCGTACTCGATACCCGCCGGGGTGGTGGTAAAGACGAAGCCGTTTTGCCGGTCGTGGTAAGTATCGAGGAGGATGCCGAAGTAGTCGCTTTTCGAGATGTCTCCGTCGCGCACCCGCTCGCCGGCCACGATGCCGGCGGGGTCACGGTCGTAGAGCCAGGCGCCGACATACAGCGCCTGGCCGTCGGTGAGGATGCGCACTTCGGTACGTTCGGTGACCGGCGCGCCTTCGTGCAGCTCGCGTTGCACGAACCCCGTGACGGGCGTGGCTTCAGCCCACGCGGGATCTGTGAGGCGGCCGTCAATAACGGGCGGCGTCACCGCTATGTGCGCGACGGCAGTCGGAGGAGGAACCGAACGGGGAGTGGGCGGGGGGCCGGCATCGGAACCGCCGGTCTGGCTGGCAAGGCTCCGTGGGAACGGGAGCACAATGAACAGCGCAAGTGCGATAGGTGCAGCGCCGCCGTTCAAGTTGCCCCTCCTGGGATCGAACCAGGACTCTCCTGATCCAGAGTCAGGCGTGTTGCCAGTTACACCAAGGGGCAAAAGACTAGACGTCGAGACGCCTAGACGTCTAGGGGTTATGGAGCTGAGGGGGCTCGAACCCCTGACCTCCTGGGTGCGATCCAGGCGCTCTCCCAGCTGAGCTACAGCCCCGAAGGGCCGGAAAAGTAACCATTCCCCCTTTATTCTCCAAGCAACTCTCCGTCAGCGCGTCAGAGCCTTTCTCAGATTATTGATCAATCCCGAGAACATGCGGTGGGCGTTGCGGCGGCGATAGAACTGACCGTTCAGCCACGACCGGAAGCCTGATGGGTGCCAGATGTGTTTGAGCGAGACCTTGGTGGATCCGCCTGCAAAGCCCAACGCGAAAAATGTCTTCGACCCGGCGCGATGATAGATCTCGACCCAGCCGAATGTGTGCGGCACCGAGAAGTCGATGATTTCGATGACCGATTCGTGCTGGTGAGTGTCGCGCTGAAACGTCAGCTTGTAGCGCGCCCCTTTGCCGACAGCCTTCCTGCCCGTCGTCTCGCGCACCGCGACGCAGTTTGGCAGCCACTCGGGCATTCTGAGCGGCTCGGAAATGAGCGCAAAGACTCTGTCGATTGGCGCGGGTACGCTGGCGGAGTAGGTGAAAGAGACCGGTCCCATGGGCCCTCAGTCGGAAAACGGTATATCTACGTCGAGGCCGTCCTTCGCGACAACAACATTGGGAAAGACTTCCTTCGCCTCTTTGACCAGCTCATCCGCGCTGATCGAATACCGAGCCGATACGTGTGACAAAACGAGCCGCTTGGCCTTCGCGGCGAGCGCGACCTGCGCCGCTTCTTTGGCAGTCGAATGCCCGGTGTCGCGCGCGCGCTCGCGCTCTTCCTCACCGAAGGTTGCTTCGTGAATCAGCAGATCGGCACCCTGCCCGGCATCCACCGTCGCTGCGCATGGCCGCGTGTCGCCCGTGAAGGCGACGAGCCGGCCTGGCCTTGCAGCACCCACGACGTCGGACGGTCGGACGGTCTGACCGTCGGACAGCTTCACTTCTTCACCCTTGGTGAGCTGCCCCCAAAGAGGTCCTTCGGGAACTCCCAACGCACGCGCTCGCTCGACGTCGAACCGACCGCGACGCATGTGCTCCTTGATGATGTAACCGAGCGACGGCCCGCCGCCATGTTCGGTCGGAAACGCAAATACGTCGTACCCGTCTCGCTTCCCCCTTCTCCCTTCCCCTCCCACCGTGTCCCCGCCTTTTATTTCGTTGATCTCGACGGGAAAGGGCACGCGCTCGACGCCCAGCTGCATGGCCGTGCTCAAGACCTTCTTCGCGCCCTTGGGGCCGTACAGAAACAGCGGCTCCGGCCGCCCCTGGAGACCGAGTGTTCGGATCAAGCCGATGACGCCAAGAAAATGATCGGCGTGAAAGTGCGTAAAGAAGATCTCGGACAACGCGAAGCTCACGCCGTAGCGCATCATCTGGCGCTGCGTGCCTTCGCCGCACTCGAAGAGAAGCGTCTCCCCTTCGCGGTGAATGGCGAGGCCGGAGACGTTTCGTTCGACGGTGGGCCTGGCGGCGGAGGTACCGAGGAAAGTGACGGTTAGAACAGCTTTACCCTTATGAGCCCCGGTTTCATGTACTTGTCCGGATGCTCCTGGAGGTCCTTCAGCAGGGCAGTCAGCGCAATAGAGAGCTGGTGCAGGTCGTGATACATCGTCGTATCGCCTGCCATTTTGCCCAGCGTCCCTTCGCCCCGATTGATGCGGGTGAGTAGCGTGTCGAGCGCGGCGGTCGTGTGGCCCAGGTGATTCGTGAGCCGCGCGAGATTGGTGGAGATCGAATCGATGTTGCGGCCCGTCCCCGAGCCGAGCATCGAGTCCACGCGCTGCATGACGCGCTCGGTCGCCTGGAGCGTGCGCGTCGTCTGCTTGATGAACGGGCCCTCGGGGGCGTTGGCGAGCGTGGTCATCGCGCGCTGCGTGACGAGCAGTGTGTTGTGGATGTCTTCGCCCAACCGGTCGGAGACGATGTTCGCCGCGTTCTCCATCAGCTCGTTGGCACGAGTGGCCACGCCCTGGGCCACGTCGGTGATGTCGGGCGTGTTCGACCCGGTAATCAGGCGACCGCGCGCCAGCAGCTCCTCGCGCGAGCCGGGGTTGTAGTCGATGAACTTGGCGCCGAACAGATCCATCGCGGCGACCGCGGCGCTCGCGTCGATGTGCGGCGCAACGTCCCGCTGTATCTCCATGGTCACCCGCACGCTCTTCACCCGCTCGAGGGCCACGCGCGCGACTCTGCCCTTCTTCACGCCGGAGACGAGCACGGGGTCGCCCTGCTTCAGTCCGGCGACGCTCTCGAACATCACGTCCACGGAGGTCCCGCCGGTGCGCAGCGACCGCCCCGTCAGATAAAACATGCCGACGAGGAAGACGGCGACCCCCACCAGCACAATCGCCCCGACTCCGACTTCCTGCTTGTACGTGAGGTCCATTATTGCCCGCTTATTCGCCTTTCCCCGGTCGGAGCCTCATTCGCCTGGATCACCGCCATCTCGAGGTCCCGCTCCAGGAACTGCTGCACGACGGGATCCTTGGACGCGATGATTTCCTCGGCGGTACCGACGGCCCGGATCTTCGCCTGCGCCAGCAGCGCGATCCGGTCGGCGACGCGAAACGCACCGCGCACGTCGTGCGTGACGACGACGCTCGTCACGCCGATCTCCTGCTGCAGCCGCTCGACCAGGGAATCGATCACGTCGGCGTTCACCGGATCGAGCCCCGACGTCGGCTCGTCGTACAGCAAGTATACCGGTTTTCCCGCGATGGCCCTGGAGATGCCTACCCGTTTGCGCATCCCGCCCGAGAGCTCCGACGGAAACTTGCGGCCGACGTCCTCGTTGAGGTTGACGAGGCGCAAGCATTCTCTGACGCGCTGAATGCAGTAGTCCTTGTCGGCGTACTGCTGTTCGTCGGTGATGCCGAGACGGATGTTCTCGAAGACGTCCATGGAATCGAACAGCGCGCCATTTTGAAAGACGTAGCCGATGCGGCTGCGCAGCGTGGCCAGCGCTTTGCGGCCCAGCATCGGGACGAGCTGGCCGTCGACCCAGACCTCACCGGAATCAGGCTTGATGAGCCCGATGACGTGCTTGAGCAGCACGCTCTTGCCCACACCCGAAGGGCCGAGCAGCGCGACCGTCTCGCCTTCGGCGACGAAGAAGTCCACGCCGTCGAGCACGAGGTTGTCCACGAAGCGCTTGGAGACTTTCTTGAGCTCGATGCTCATTTCGCCGTCCCCAGGATGATCTTCGTGAGAATCGTGTCGAGCATCAGCACGGTGACCGACGACGCCACCACGGCCTGCGTCGTCGACCGGCCAACCCCCTCGGCGCCCTGCTGGGTGTTGAAGCCGATGTAGCAGGGAATGATCGTGACCGCGCCCGCGAACGCGTACGACTTGACGAGCGAGTACCACAGGTCGAGCGGCCGGAAGAAGTACCGCGCTCCGAACTCGAAGTCCGCATACGTCAGGCCGAGCGAAGACTTTGCGGTGATGAAACCCACCACGATGCCGAAGGCGTTCGCCAACATCACCAGCGCGGGGATCGCGATCACGCCCGCCAGAATCCGCGGCAGCAGCAGGTGGGTGACGGGCGACCGGCCGAGGCTCTCCAGCGCGTCGATCTGCTCGGTGACGCGCATGCTCCCCAGCTCAGCTGCGTACCTGGCCCCGATCCGGCCGGCCAGGATCAGGCCCGTGAGCACGGGACCCAGCTCGAGGATCATGGACTCCGAGATGATTCCGCCTGCCACGTAGAGGGGGAGCTGACCGGTGAACTGATAGCCGGCCTGGAGACTCGTCACGGCACCGGCGAACCCCGCGACCAGCAAGACGATAAATGCGCTGCCATAGCCGACCGACACTGTCTGCTGGAGGGTACGGGGGAGCCAGACGCGCCATTCGAGAATGCCCCGGACGAGGTCCAGGAGCATAAAAAAGAAGCGCCCCGCGTGGCTGGCGCTGCGCAAGGACCACCGCCCGACGTATCGCCGCAGGTCGAGGGCGGCAGTGAATGCTCTCATGTGCCTGTATCTTGTGTGGCTATGAGCTTCACGCGCAAGCTGTTAGCCTGGTACAAGCGCAACGCACGCGTCCTACCGTGGCGTGACACGCGCAATCCCTATGCCATCCTTGTTTCCGAGTTCATGCTGCAGCAGACGCAGGTGAGCAGGGTGTTGGAGTATTTCCCCCGCTTTATGGCGCGATTTCCGACCATCGCGTCGCTCGCTCGCGCCCGACCGACGGCGGTGATGGAGGAGTGGGATGGTCTGGGCTACTACGCGCGCGCCCGCAATCTGCACAAGCTCGCGCGCGAGGTTACCCGTACGCACGACGGCACGCTGCCGGACGATCCTGAGGACTTGAGGACACTACCGGGTGTCGGACGGTACACAGCGGGCGCGGTCGCTTGTTTCGCATACGAGAAACCGGTCCCCGCCGTCGACACGAATGTCCGGCGTGTATTCGAGCGCGTCTTCGCGACGAAGGATGTTTGGAAGCTTGCCGAGAAGCTCGTTCCCAGGAACGGGCAACGGGCCTGGCGCTTCAATCAGGCGCTCATGGAGCTTGGCGCGCTCGTGTGTACGGCGCGAAAGCCCAGGTGCCCGATCTGCCCCGTCAGGAATGATTGCCTAGCAGTTCGCTCAGCGACCCGAAGTCGTAACCGCGGCCCCGAGCGTCCTCGATAATTCCCGGCAGTGCCTCGGCCGTCTGCATCCGATCCCCTTCAGGATCGTATCCGTCGCCATCGTGCAGCAGCACGATCGCCCCCGGCCGCAGCCGCTTGCGGACTCGTCTCCGAATCTCCTCGACGCCGGGCCGCGCCGTATCGAATACGCCAAACGTCCATCCGAAAACGGTGTAGCCGCGGTCTCGCGCGGCGCAACGAAGAAACGGACTGCGATACCCGTGCGGTGCGCGAAACGCGCGCGGTGTCTGGCCCGTCGCCCATTCGATTGCGGCATGCGCCACGTCGAGCTGCGCACGAATTCGCGCGGGAGTGGCCAGATGCAGCTTGATGTGATTATGCGTGTGATTGCCGACCATGTGGCCCTCTGAGGCAACCCGTCTCGCCGCAGCCGGATACCGCCGGACATGGTCGCCCACCATGAAAAAGGACGCCGGCACGCGCTCGAGCGCGAGCATTTCGAGAATCGCGTCGGTGGCGCGCTCGTTGGGGCCGTCGTCGAATGTCAGATAGACCCGCCGGCCGCGAGGACCCCGCTCGACCGAGGGCCCGAAGATCACGTCGAACCCCATCATCCCGTCACCCGCCTGTAGACCGCGAGGACGCGCTGCGCCACGAGCGGCCACGCATGCCGCTCGGCGACGCGCCGTCCCTCTTGAGCCATCGTCTCACGCCGCTCCGGATCGTCGATCAACGCGTTCACCGCTGCTCCCCAGGCGTCGGCGTCGCCAGGCGGCGCGAACACCGCGTGCGCCTGGCCTGCGAGATCACGGAAGGCGGGAATGTCGGAGACGACGAGCGGCGTGCCGCACGCCATCGCCTCGAGCAGCGTCACGCCAAACGACGCCCGGGTGGTGGGACACAGATAGACGTCGGCGCTGCGGTAGTAGCCGGGGCGGCCGCCGTTGGCGTAGCCCGCGAAGTGGACGCACGGTCCCAGCCGCCGGGCCGCGCGCTCCATCCGCGAGCGCCACGGTCCGTCGCCGACGACCGTCAGGTGCGCGTCGGGATGGCGCTCGAGTATGCGCGGCATGGCGGCGAGCACCGTCCCAAGGTCATTGCGGGGCTCGATCCGTCCGAGCCACAGGAGCCGCGGCGCGTGTCGCTCGAATTTCCCGGCGCCCCCCCCCCCCCCGGGGCCCCTCCCCGGGGCCCAGGGCGGGACGGAAGAAGGTCGTGTCTACGCCGTTAGGAATGATCTCCCAGGGCGCGGTGAAGTAGCGCGCCATCGCTTCCCGCGCGGCGTTGCTGACCGCAATCGTGGCTGCGTGGCGATCCAGCATCCGCTGGAACGGCCGGCGCAGGATGCGAAGACCGATCGACCTGGGAAACCACGTGTGAAAGGTGGCGACGACGGGAATGCCGACTCGCCAGGCTGCGCGCGGAGCGACGATGCCGAACGTGGGATTCAGGCCGCCGTGCACGTGCACCACGTCGAACCGCTCCTTGCGAAACAGCGCCTCGAAGCGGGCCGTGAGCCGCCAGCCGACGGTGATCCGCGCTACACCGCCATTCGCATAGATCACGAGACTCGTGCCGATGCGCCGCACATCGGCGTGCTGCACCGGCTCCCCTAATCCCTGCTTCCTCATGTTGGACGTCACGATCGTCGTCGCATGACCGAGGCTGTCGAGCTCTCGCGCGAGATGGTGCACATGCTCCGGCACACCACCCAGCTGCGGGTAGTAGTCCTCCGCGATCAAGGCGATCCGGAGCGGTGTCATCGCGCCCTCTCGTCCATCTGTTCGAGCGCCGACGCCACCGCCGCTGGCCGCTCTTCCTGCAGGTAGTGCCCGGCGCCTTGCTCACTGTCGACCGTGAAGGAACGGATGGCGTGACTCATGAGCGCGACTTCCTGTGGCGGCACGTCGCCGTCGTGGTGCGCCGTTCCCACGATCAGTGTCACCGGACACTTGATGTCGCCGAGGCGCGGCGCCAGTTTCGCCGGCTCGCGCGAACGAGACATTGCGAGAAAGGTCTTGAGTGTCGCATTGAAATCGCGCGCCTCACCGAGTGTGTAGCCCAGGACGATGCCGTCCGTGACCCACGACCGGTCGCCCGAAGAGTCGAGCAGCATGCCGCGGACCTTGCGTCGCACGAGATTGATCCCGCCGAACAGCTTGACCCACGGCAGGTAGCGCATCGCGCTGCGGAACATCGGGGTCGTCGCTTCTTCGGTCGGGCCACCCTCGAGCGAGACGATGCCGCGTACGAGGTCGGGTCTATCGACCGCGAGTCGAAACGCCATCGCCGCCCCGAGCGAGTGGGCGAGCACCAGCACCGGCCCCCAGTTGAGCGAATCGAGTACGGTCGCGATGCGGTGCGACTGCGCGGCGAGGGAGTAATCGGCGTTCGGGGGACGGCTCGAAAAGCCGGTGCCGAGGGGCTCGATGACGATGGGGCGAAATCCCCGAGCAGCGAGCAGCGGGAGAACTTTTCGAAACGTGAACGACCCGCCGAAGAGTCCCGGAATGACCGCGACCGGGCGTCCGGTGCCGGCCCATGCCTCGACGTGCATCGTTTCCGCCGGAGCGACAACGACGTACGGATGCTGGAATGCCAGCACTATGGAGTCTCGACGCTGGCGGCGCGCGAGGCGACGGTGTTCAGGTCGCCGCCGAGCGCATCCATGTTGCGTTGAAAGCGGCAGTCGATGATAAGCAGGCCGACGACATACGCCGCGAGATTCACGATGAAGATGATCGAGAAGATCAGCGTGTACGGCGCCCAGATCCCGAAGTACAGCGCGAAGCGCTTCACCCCGGGATCGAGCTTCGAGCGATCCACGATGGTCGTCAGCAGCAGCACGGCGACCGACGCGAGGACCGCGAGTCGCAGAGACACGAGCCCGCCCACCGCACAGCCCAGGAAGATCGCGATCTCGGACGCGCGATCGAGCCATGTATCGAGCCGATGGCCGGCCGCGGAGACCAGCCCGAACTCGCGCGCGATGCCGCCGTCGAGC
>DATGVC010000131.1:0-12209 GCA_035300745.1 Gemmatimonadales bacterium
CCACACGCTGGGGTGGCCGCTGCCGAGGGACGCATTCGGCGGCAGCTTCGTCTATCCCCTCGAGCCGAATCTGGTCGCGCTGGGACTCGTGGTTGGGCTCGATTATCGCGACGCCGCGCTCGACGTCCATGTCCTGTTGCAGCAGTTCAAGCAACATCCGTTGCTGCGCGCGCTGCTCGCCGGTGGAGAAATGATCGAGTGGGGAGCGAAGACGATCCCCGAGGGCGGGTTTTACTCTCTCCCCGAGCGGCGCTCTGGCGCTGGTGTCGTCCTGCTGGGCGACGCCGCGGGCTTCGTGGACGTTCCGTCGCTGAAGGGCATTCACTATGCAGTGCAGTCAGGGATGTACGCCGCGCGTGCGATCTTTCAGAATCTGAAGAACGGGTCAGCACTCACGGAATACGATCGGTTGGTGAACGCCTCATATGTCGCTCATGATCTCTACCGCACGCGCAACATGCGGCTGGCGTTCCGCGACGGATTCTATCTGGGCGGAATCCAGGCAGGTTTGATGACGCTGACCGGAGGAAGGTTTCCAGGCGGCAAGTACACGATGCGCAGGGATGCCGAGCTCGAGCGCCTCGTATCTCCAGGCTTGCGCCCTGGGTCAGCGGACACGTCGAACGGGGTCAGCAAAGTCGACGCGGTATTCAAGTCCGGGAATTCAACGCGAGACACCATCCCCAGCCATCTGCTTGCTCATCAGGATCTTCCGGTCGAGGTCGCCCGGTTTTATTCCCATGTCTGCCCCGCAGGTGTCTACGAGGCGGGTGAGGGTGGCCTCCGCATCAACGCCCCGAATTGCGTGGACTGTAAAGCGACCGACGTACTCGGACCGCGGTGGACGCCGCGCGAGGGCGGCAGCGGGCCGAAGTACAAGCGGATGTAGCGTTAGGCGGCGTGGCTGTCCCTGAAGTAGTGCCGCGCGCGTTCCACCAGCTGGGACGTGGACAGCGGCAGATTACGTTTGACCCAGAGCATCGTCCGCTGCCCGCTCGGAAACCGCCGAGTTTCCTCCTGCTTGGAGAGGCCCGCCATCTGGGTGAGGGCAATCCCGAAGATCTCCTTGCTGGCCTGATCGAGCGCGACGCCGAACTCCTCATCCTCAGGCGTGCCCAGGATGTCGGAGTGGGTGCGGCCTAACTCTTCGAGCGGCGCGGCATACGAATGCTCGGACTGCGTGTCCATCGTGTAGCTGCAGTAGAGCGAGAATGGGTAGGTACCGGCCAAGGCATTCCAGAAGTCCTCGATCTGGATCGCGGCAGCGGTGTTCCCCGCTTGCCACAGCGCATTCGCCATCTCGCTGTAGACCCGCGTGCCGCGGCCGGATGGCTGGAGGCGCGACAGGACGGGCGCCAGCGCGCTCCGAAACGGTGCCCATTCCGGCAGGCCGCCAGCAACCAATTGTGCCGTGATCTGTCCAGCATCCAGGACGGACAGTTGTCCGGGATCGCGCAGCGATTGCGGGCGGAAGTCGCCTGCCGCCAGGCGTTCGAACAGCCGGTCCCGCTGATCGGCCCGCGCGATGACCAGCACGCTGTCGCCGCGCCGCAAGCCCGCTTCGACGAATGCGAGCGCCGACTCGGTGAGCGTGTCGCGACGACGATCTTCGCCTTTGGTATCGCGGTGGAACTGGGCGAAGTGGCGGCCGGTGGGCGCTTCGGCCAATAGCGAACTACTGGCGGGTGAAGTCACTGTTTACTCCAGCGACTCTTCGTAGTACCGACGCGCTCGCTCCAGCACGGCGGTACTGGCGGACGGAAGATTGCGCTTCACCCACAGCATCGTCCGTTGCCCGCTGGGGAAGCGGCGTTCGCCTTCGTGATTGTGGCCCGAGAACCCAACCATCTGCGACAGGGGTACGCCGAACACGTCCCGGCTCGCGGCGTCCAGCGCAACGCGGAAGCGCTCGTCTTCCGCGCTGCCGATCACGTCGGAGTGAGTGCGGCCAATCTCTTCGAGCGGCCCCTGGTAAGCGTGGTCGTGATGCACATCGAGCATGTAGCTGCAGAACAGCGAGAACGGATACAGGCGCGCGAGCTCGTTCCAGTACTCCTCGAGGCGAATGGCGGCTTCCTGCTTGCCTTCGTGCCACAGCAGATTCACCATCTCAACATACGCCCGCGTCGTACCGCGCCCGAACGCCCGTACTCGCTCGAAGATGGACGCCATCGCCCGGCGGAAATCTTCCCAATCGGGTACGTCGTTGCACATGAACTTGCGCAGGGTCAGCTCGGCATCGTGCAGCTCGAGCTGGCCGGACTTGAGCAACTTCCCCGGATCGAGATCGTCCTCACGCAGCCGGGTGAGAAACAGGTCCGTGTGCTTGCGAGAGGCGATCACGACAACGGGGTTGCTGCGCCGCAGGCCCGTCTCCAGGTACAACGTGACGGCGTCGGTGAGGGCCTGCGGGTCGCGGTGCAGCTGCGCGAAGTGCCGGTTAACCGGCGCTTCGATCAGCAGCGCACTGACAGGCGGCGATGACATTTTAGCGAGCCAGCGACAACGGAAGGAGGGAACTCATAGTGCCGTAGAGTAGGGTTTTGTATTTCTTGCCACCATCGATCCGATGAGGGAACGCAACACCTCGATCTCAACCTCTTGGACTAGCCCGTCGGACGGAAATCGCGAAAACTCAGCTTGATCCCGTCGATAATGAACTGTACGGCGATTGCGGAGAGGACGAGCCCCATCAGCCGCGTCAGGATGCGCATCCCCGTCTGGCCGAGGCGCCGCTCGACCATCGAGGCGCCTGAAAGCACAAAGTACGTGATCAGCGAGGTCAGCACGATCGAGACGTAGACCGATACCGTCGCGGCCGTGGATTTCGCGCCGAGGGCCAGCACCATGACCGTCGAGATCGCGCCCGGTCCGGCGAGCATCGGTACGCCGAGCGGCATGATGCCGATGTCGTCCTTCTCGATTCCCTCGGCCGTCTCGATCGGCGTCTCTCGCTGCTGGCTGCGCCGCGCCTGCACCATGTCGAGCGCGTTCAGGCCGATGAGCACGCCACCCGCGACCTTGAACGCGCCGATCGTGATTCCGAAGATCTTGAAGATGATGCTGCCGCCCAGCGCGAACGCGATGAGCGTGATCGCGCAGGTCCACGCCCCGCGCCGCGCGAGCACGCGCCGTTGTTCGGGGGAATCGCGGACCGTCATCGCGAGGAACGTGGGGATGACCGCGAACGGATCCACGATGAAGAGGATCGATGTGAAGATCAGGACGAGCTCGATCGTCCGCTCGGTCATCGCGCCGCGCCTACCAAGCCCGCTCGAATGCGGTGCATCTTCGACGTCTGCGCCGGCACATCGCGCAGCTGCGCGCGGACGCGATTATACGTCCCGGCGTGGAACCGAATCGTGAGCGGCTGGCCGTCCCGCACCACTTCCACCACGACCGCCGCACCCCGGCGGATCGCCCGCACCGCCGCGGTGACGTCGGTCCCGTCGATGATGGGGCGGCCGTTGATTCGCACCAGCTCGTCTCCGGTGCGCAGCCCCCCCGCCGCCCCCCCCGCGGCTTCCGCGGCGCTCCCGGGTGCAGCCACCGCGCGCCAGCGGCCGCCCTGCACGGCCGGAGGGATCGAGCCGATGCGCGCGTCGACGGCGGGCGTCTCGGTGAACACCACCTTCCAACCCGCAGCTCGGAGGTACTCGTCCCACGGGATCTCGCTCGCGCCGCTCACATACAACCGCCAGAACTCCGCGAAGTTGCGTCCGGTGGCGCTGCGGACCGCCGCCACCAGCTCGTCCCGAGTGAAGCCGCGCTCTCCCGCGTAGTGGTCGAGGAGATAGCGCATCACGTCATCGAGCGATTTCGCATTGTCGGTCGAGTCGCGGATGGCAAGATCGAGCAAGAACCCGAGCAGCTCGCCCTGCAGATAGTAGGAGATGACCTGGTTGTTGTTGACCGCGGGCGAATCCCATACGGTCCACGATGAGCGCTCGGGGGAAATCAGCAGGCGTGCGGGATTACTGTGGTGATTCCCAATGGAGGTCGCGATGCGCTGAGCAAAGTCCGCGGGACGGTCGAGTCCCGCCCGCGCCAGAATCACGTCCGCGTAATAGTCGGTGACCCCTTCGCTCCACCACAGATTGACCGTGCGCACTTCGTGCTCGTAGTCGAACGGGCCGAGCTCGACCGGCCGGATCCGCTTGACGTTCCAGGCGTGGAAGAATTCGTGGGCACTCACCGTTCTGGCGCCGCGCGGATTGCGGGCCAGCGTTTCGGTGGTGACGCCGATCGTGGTCGAGTTGAGATGCTCGAGGCCCCCGCCTCGGCCTCCGACAAAGATGTACGTGTAGTCCTTGTAAGGGGCGGCGCTAAAGATGTGGATCGCCGTCGTGGAAATGCGCCGCAACATATCCACGAACACCGCCGGCGCGTAGGCGCGGCCGCCGCCGAGATCGACGACGGCGCGATGCGGGGTGCCGGCGGCGGTGAACCGATACGTCAGGAACTTGCCCAGCAGCGCGGGCGAATCGATGAGCACGTCGTAGCTCGGCGCCGCAAACGTCGTGCCGTCGATCGTCGCCGGGACGAGTCCTGTTGCGATGCGCCACCCCGCAGGAAGCTGGAAGGTGACGCGGGCCGGCGCCTGCTTCCAGCCGTCGACATACATGAACGTGCGCGGACCATCCACGACTCCGGAGCTCGACCGCAAGAACCAGCGGTTGTTGGGCCGCCGCCACTCGTCCGGTTCCCGGAGCCCCGCGGTATAGCGAATCGTGATCCGGCTCGCGCCTTTCGAGTCGATGACCCAGGAGATCGGCGAGTCCTGGTGCACGGGGAGTGGATCGCCGGCGGCGCTGACGGCGACGAGGTCCCGGATGTTTTGCCAGGAGTTCATGAGGCGATAAGCCCCGGGCGCCCAATTCGGGATGACGAGGCGGCTGGGACGTGGAGGATTCATGATTTGTAGCTCGACGAGATACGCGGACCGATCGGTAGGGACGGTCACGCTGTAGTAGAGCTGTGGACTGGAATCTTGCGCGCTGATGAGCGCGACGAGCAGCAGGATCAAATCGCTACCTGCACAACCCGATCTTTGCCAGACTTCTTAGCGTCGTACATCGCCTGGTCTGCGCGTCTGAGTAGGTCGTCGGTACTGGCGTCTGTTGCCGTGCATGATACCACGCCAATGCTCGCCGTCACATTCGGCGTTCCCTTGAAGATGTTTCGAAGGCCGGCGATGAGCCGCTTGGCCGCGGCGTCCGCGAGCTGAGCGTCGGTCTCGGGCATCAGCACCGCAAACTCGTCGCCGCCCAGGCGCCCGACGACGTCGGCCTGCCGCACCGATGAGCGCATCGCGTCGGCGACGAGCCGCAGCACGGCGTCACCGGTCTGATGTCCATGCGTGTCGTTGATGACTTTGAAGTTGTCGAGGTCCATGTACATCAGCGACAGCGGGCGGGGATAGCGACGGTTACGGTCCAACTCCTGCCCCAGCCGGTCGGCGAACGCGCGGGCGTTCAGCACGTTCGTGAGCTGATCCTGAATGATCAGGCGCGCCATCTGCGCTTCTCGACGACGCAGGGTCTGGAGGCCGGCCATAGCGAGGCCCAGGACGGCGAGATACGCCAGCCCCGTTACGATGCGCCACACCATTGGCGTGTCCGCCGGCATTTGGACCCACGCGATGGCTTCCCGCAATCCGGTCGTGGCCACAGCGAATACGGTCCCCCATGCCAACCCCTCCGTCCACGTGACGAGGAGCACCGGGATGATGTACAGGATCCCGAGCCTGGCAGCGGGCGGTGTTACGGCATTGACCCAGTACACGACGAGGGTCAGGAGGATGTATCCCGTCAGCCGCAGCGCACGACGGACGACGGGTGAGCTGAGCACCGGCATCAGTAGGGTGGTTCCGCGACGTGCTGTGGATCGTCGAGGATCAGCGCCTGCAGCTCGGTCCCCACGGGGACCGTCGGCATCTCGGCGGGGACGATGAGCAGGGCGTTCGCGCGCGCCATACTGGTGAGAATGCCTGACCCCTGCGGCCCTGTCAAACGAGCCTCCCCTTCAACTACGATTGCGCGCAGGTAGTGTCGCAGCTTGGGACCGAGCGTGATCGGCTCCCGGACAATGACCGGAACGGTCCGGCGAAACGGCAGCGCGTGCCCCTGTAGGCGCCGGATCGCCGGACGCACGAACAGCTCGAACGTCACCATCGTACTCACCGGGTTGCCTGGCAAGCCGATCCACGGGATTCCTTGGAGCAGACCGAATCCGACCGGCGCACCGGGCCGCATGCCGATACGCCACAGCTTCAGCTCGCCGCCCAGTTCGTGCAGCACCTCGCGCACCAGGTCGTGCTCGCCCACGCTCACGCCGGCGGTCGTGACCAGGAGATCGGTCTTCCCGCCTGTCGCACCGCGCAGGTGCTCGCGCAAACTCTCTTTGCTATCGCGGGCGATGCCGAGGTTGACGGGTTCGGCGGCCGAGCGGCGAATCAGGGCATCGAGGGTGTAGGAGTTCGAGCTCGCGATCTTCGTTCCGCTGAGAATCGCGTCCCGCTGCTCGAGGTCGACGATCTCATCGCCGGATCCCATGAACGCAACCCGCGCCGGTCGGTGCACGAGGGGTGCGTCGTAGGCGATCGAGGCCAGTACACCGAGTTGCGCCGGACCCAGCGCAGTGCCGGCCTGCAGCACGACGGTGCCCTTGCGAATGTCTTCGCCGCGGCGCCGGATGTTCTTCTTCGCGTCGCGCGCATTGCGAATCGTGACTGTACCATTGGATGATTGCGCGGTGTCTTCCTGGCGGATTACGGTATCCGCGCCCTGGGGCAGAGGGGCGCCGGTGAAGATGCGAGTCGCCTGCGCCTTCCCGACGGCCTTGCTGGGAAACTGGCCCGCGGGGACGGTTTCGATGACCGCGAGCTCGGTCTCACGCTGTTCGCTCAGGTCCGCGCTGCGCACGGCGTAGCCATCCATCGCGGAATTGTCCCATGGTGGCAGATCGATCGTACTTGCCACGTTCTCGGCGAGGACGGCGTCGAGCGCAGCGCGCAACGGCCGGCGCGCCGTGGGAAGCGGCTGGCAGTGCGCGAGGATGATTTTGGCGGCTTCGGCGGGTGTCATGGTGGAAGTATCTTCGCGCGATCCCACGCGAGATTGGCAATCGTCACGAGCCAGGATGTGTCGCTGAACCGGAACACGGGGAAGGGGGCGCGGAGCTTACGGTCGTCCGTGACCATCGCCACCCAATCGGCGGGATCGTGCACGGCGGGATCGAACAGCGGCTTCGGTCCCGCGACGGTGCGATACACCTCGATCTTGGGAAGGGGAGCGCGCTTGAATCCTTCCACGAGCACGATGTCGGCGTCGCCGAGGTAGCGCCGCGCGAGGGTGATGGGATCGGACTCCACGTCGGTGTGCTCGAACAACACCCGTTGCCCCGGCGACTCCATCAGCACCCGTTCGACGTTTCCTTCGTGCCAATGCCGCCAGGTATCCTTGCCTTTCTGATCCATGTCTGCGGGGTGCGAGCCATGCTTGATCGTCATCACGCGGAACTTGCGACGCCCGAGCTCGGCCGCGAGCGCGACGAGAAACGTCGTCTTGCCCGCGTTCTTGAGGCCGATGATGGAGATCATGCGCGTCGCCGCCACAGCGCCTCCGCCCGCTCGAGATCGTCCGGCGTGTTCACGTTGAAGAACAGCTCGTCGGGGTCGCCGAAGCCCCTGACCTGCGCGAGAGAGAGGATACCGACCCTGACATCAGCGTGGAAGGAGATGGCTTTCAAGTCACCGGTGTTAAGCCGCCGCTCGATCGCGGGGCCACACGCTGGGCCATACACCGCGCACAGCGGCTCCAGCCCGCGCCGGCCCGAGCTCTCCGGGAGAAAAGCGTCGTCATTGCCAGCCGCACTGCCATCGATCAACGCCCGCAGTAAGCCTTGAGGAACGAACGGCATGTCCCAGGCGACGCACAAGACCGGCTCCGTGCCCGCACTAACGGCCGTGTAGATCCCACCGAGGCTGCCGAATCCGGGGCGCGCGTCGGGGATGGTTTTCAGATCGGGGCGCCAGGCGGCCGCCCCCGGCGCGTTGGCGATCAACACTGGAAGCGCACCAGTTACCGCTTGCACACTGTCGACGACGCGATCGAGAATCCGGCGGCCTCCGACAGCGAGCAGCCCTTTGGGGACTCCGCCGTAGCGACTGGCAGCGCCGCCGGCCAGGACGGCTCCCCGCATTTAGACCTCGAGGCGATGGTGTTCGATGGCGAGGCAGTGGTCCATGACGAACGGGATACCGGCTTTGGTGGCGCGCGCCTGCGCCGCCGGGTCCACCACACCCTGCTGCAGCCAGATCAATTGCGGCCCAAGCGGAATCGCCTCGTCCACGACGGCCCCGGCGTTCTCGCTGCGCCGAAACACATCGACGACGTCGATGGTGTGATCGCGGGCCGCGTCGCTGAGCGTGCGGTAGCTCCTCTCGCCAAGGATTTCGTTGTGACCGGGGTTCACCGGCACGATGCGGTAGCCGGCTCGTTGCAGGTAGCGCGCGACTGAATTGCTGGGCCGCATCGGGTTGGGCGATAGTCCTACGACCGCGATGGTGCGCGCCCGGCGGAGCCGGGCGCGCAGGTCCTCGTCTTCGGAAGGCGTCATGCCCCCCGCTTGTGCACGTGCGGCGTGCCGCTGACCGCGCGGCCGACGAGCACCATCCCGGAGCGCTCGGCGATCGTCACCGCGAGCGTGGACGGCACGCTCGGCGTCGCGACCCATGCCAGACCCGCGCGTGCCGCCTTGAACGCCAATTCGGCCGATATCCGGCCGGTCACGAGCAGCCCGCGGCCCCTGCCGAGCGGCGTCCGCGCGAGCACCGCAGCGCCGATCACTTTGTCCACCGCATTGTGGCGGCCGATGTCCTCGGCGTGAAACAGGAGCGTTGCGCCGTCGGTGAGCGCCGCCGCATGAATGCCGCCGGTCTCGTTGTAGCGTGCGCCGGACGCAAACAGCTGCTTGAAGAGCACGCGCAGGGTGTCGGGTGCCGGAGGATCGCCGCGCAGCGGTGCGGAGTGCGCCATCGCATCGGGATCGGCGAGCATCGTCGCCACCGCGCCACATCCCGACGCGAGCACTCGCTTGCGCTTCTCACCTTTCACCTGCGCAAGTCGGTCCGGCTTCACGTCGGCCCAGAATCCCAGATCGGGCGCGCAGGGCCGCAGCTGCACGAGATCGTCGAGCGAGGCGATGTATCCCTCACCGTGGAGCCAGCCCACGACCAGCTCCTCGAGCTGATCGGGCGTGCACATCCACGTGACCGCGGGCTCGCCGTTCACCTCGAGCCAGACGGGCCACTCCTCGACCACTGCGGAGTCGGCGCGCATCCGGCCGGCGCGATCGCCCGGCGCTTTACGGTTCGCCGCGGTATTCGGAGTAGTGATTGGGACTCTCCTCGATACGCACGCAGTGCAGGCCCACGCCCGCCGGCAACGCGCCGGCAAGCCGCTCCCACACATGCAGCGCGAGCGCCTCGCCCGTCGCAACCCACTTTCCGCCGGCGAACGGTGCGATGTCCTCGTTGATATGGCGTCCGTCGAAACGAGTCACCACTTCGCGTTGCAGCAGCGTCTTGAGTACGGGCAGGCTCATCACACCGCCCCATGACGGATCGAACACACCCTTCACGGTCACGGCACAGCGATACCGATGGCTGTGGTCGCTCGTGGCCCCGGCAAACTCCGCCGTGTCGGGGAATCGGTGCGTCGCCGTGAACTCGACGATGCGTGTGAGGTACCCGGTCGGCATTCCTTAGAATACCTGGACGGCGGTGGCCTTGAAAGAGAACACGACCGGGCCGCCAGGGGTGAGCGCCAAATCCCGTGCGGCCTCCGCGGTCACGGCGGCGACCAGCTCGACGCCAGCCATATCCGCCCGAACGTGCACGCCGGCGCCGCGGTGCTCGATCGCCATGCCGGTCACTCTGCCCTTGAATACGTTGCGCGCGGAGGAGGGGAGCGGCTCACGGCTCACGAAGATGTCGGTTGGCGGGACCGCGACGACCGCCGGCCCGGCGCGATCGGTCATGACGACGATCTCGATGCTCCCGACGCGCACACTCTTCACGCCGTCGCCCACGGGAAGCTCGACGCGAAACAGATTCTCCGGCGTGACGGGCGACAGGCGGCCGTCGGCGAGCGCGCGAATATCGTCGGTCCAGCGGTACGCGTCTTCGAGCTGGTGCGATGCGATGCACACCGCAAAGGGACGCGCCGCTCGCTCCGCCGCCAGCGCGCGGTACAGCGCGCCCGCCGCCGCGCGGTCGGCCGAGCTGGCCGGCTCATCCAGCAGCAGGACGTCGGTCCGCAGCGCGAGCGCGCGCGCGACAGCCACGCGCTGCACCTCGCCGTCAGACAGCTCGTGACGCCGTCGCGAGAGCAGCGGTTGTAATCCCAGTCGCTCGACGACGTCTGCGATGATTCCGTTCGCCGCCGCTTGACCGGTATCGCGCACGCGCAGCCCATATTCCAAATTCGCCCGTACTGTGCCACGAAACAGGACCGGTCGTTGTTCGACGAGTGTCACACGCCGGCGTAGCGATGCAGATGGGCGCCGGGGTACCGCCGTGCCGTTCAAGAAGACCTGTCCTTCTGTGGGTGCCTCGAGGAGTGCGAGCAGGCGCAGTAGCGTGCTCTTTCCGGCCCCGTTGTGCCCGACGACCGCGACCGTCGCCGTGCGGGGGACGGTGAACTGCTCGAGGTCGAGCACCACGCGTCCTTCATAGCGCTGTCGGACGCCGCGCAGTTCAAGCATGGCCACGCCCCTGCAGCACTTGCAACGCGATGTTCACGACGAGCGCCAACATCAGCAGCACCAGGCCGAGCGCGAGCGCCAGGCCGAAGTCGCCTTGCGCGGTGTACAGCGCGACGGCCGTGGTCAGCGTACGGGTCGACCCGCGGATGTTGCCGCCGACAATCATCGCCGCGCCAATTTCGGCGACGACCTGACCGAACGCCGCGGTTATCACGGCGGCGAGCGCGAAGCGCGCCTCGCGCGCTACCGTCCACGCGGTCCGCCACGATCCCGCCCCCAGCGTCTCGGCCGTGCGGCGGATGCGCTGGTCGACGCCTTGAATTGCGGCGGCCGACAGCGCCGCGGCGATCGGCAACGCGAGCAGTATGTCGCCGACGACGATCGCCTGCCAGGTATAGAGCCAGCCGATGCCGCCCAGCGGGCCGCGGCGGGAGAGCAAGCCGTACAGCAGCAGGCCGACGACGACGGTCGGGAAAGCGAGCGCGGTATTGACTATCGTCAGCGCCGCGCGCCGCCCCCAGAACGCCCGAGTCGCGAGGAAATAACCCAGCGGCAACCCGGCGGCGCAGGAGATGGCGGTCGCTACGACCGCGACTTTGAGAGTGAGAAGGGCGATCCCATAAACCTCGGAATCACCGGTGACGAGGAGTCCCCACGCCCGCCGGAAGCCCTCGGCTAGAAAATCCATCCAAAGCCGAGGCTGATCCAGGGATGCAGCGTCCAGTCGTTGAGCGGTTGGGTCAGCGGAACCACGCGCGACCCGTCGGGAGCCAGGACCGTGTGGAAAGAGACCGGATATTTGAGGCGCCACATGTGGGCGCGCACGTCGGCAACGATCGTCACGCGACGAGCGGGATACCAGCGCACGCCGCTGGCAAGCGCGAGCGTCAGCTTGGTGCCGAACTGGTAGCCGCTACCCGTCGTGTCCCCCGGCGACTTCACGTCGAACATCATCCCGAGCCCCGTCCCCACGTAGGGAGCGAGCCCGCGCCACGTTTTTCCGCCGGTCAGCCGCAGCTGCATTCCAACCTCGACGAGTGCGAGGTCGGACTTGTACGGACCCGTCCGGCGAGCGGGTGATGACGAATCGGCGCGTGGATCGATGATGAATCTGTCGCCATGGATGTAGGCGCTGGTGAACTGGAAGTGCAGCGACCGGCCGGCCGGGATCTCGTAGCGCGCTCCGAACGTCAACGCGTTACTCGTGCCGGCACCCGCGGCGCCACGGTCCGCGCCCAGGTGGCCGACAAAGAATACCGGCCCCGGGTGCAGCAGGATGTCGTGGTAGGGTGAGGAGGTGGGGTCGTGGCCGACCTGTCCGTCGGACCGTCGGACCGTCGGACCGATGGACAGAAATATCACTCCGATGACCGTCGACAGAGCGCGCATTGACCGTCCAACCGTCCGACCGTCCAACCGTCCGACCATCATGTCTCCCTCAG
>DATGVC010000132.1:0-6289 GCA_035300745.1 Gemmatimonadales bacterium
CGCAAGCCTTTCAATCTGCGCGATCTTCGCGTCGAGGCGGCGCGCTTGTGGGAGGCGACGGCGCTGTCGTAGGCCTCCGAGGGCCAGCCGTAGGTCCCGAGATTGACGGCGCCACCCGGCGCGAACCGCACGCCTTCCCGCAGCAGCAGCGCGCGCTGCAGCACCGCGCTGTGATCTTGCCCCGAAAATGAAATGCGGCCTGCCGCGTTGATGACGCGCCACCACGGCACATCGTTGTCTTCGGGAAGTGCGGAGAGCGCCCATCCGACCGTGCGCGCGGCGCCGGGCCGTCCCGCGAGCCGCGCGATGATGCCGTACGTCGCCACGCGTCCCTTGGGGATGTGACGGACCACGCGGTAGATCCGATGATAGAATGGATTCACAAGGGAGCCCGCCTACTAGCTTACTCGCAGGACGTCTTCCAGCAAGCCTGCGTCGCCACCCCCCACTATTGACAAAATGTCATCCATTGCTCTGCGCTCTCGCGGCCAGGCAAACCGCCCCGCCGCGTTTCGGGCGCCGATCCACTCCGCGCGATCGTGCTCTGCCGAGAGTTTCACCGTCGCGCCGGGCGCGACGAACGCGGCGAACACGGGAATCAGCGCCACCTCGTCGCTCTTGTGCTGATAAAACGCTTCCGTGCGGCTGAGATTGTAGAATTTTTCCGGCACGAGCCCCGTTTCTTCGCGCAGCTCCCGCAGCGACGCCTGCACCGGCGTCTCACCGGACTCGATCGTGCCGTGCACCGTCTCCCATGATCCCGGATTGCGACCGTTCGGGCCGCGGCGCAGCGCGAGCACCTCGAGACTCGGTCCCGCTCCGCGCAACGCGTACGTGTCCACGAAGGACACTCGAACGGAAGTCAGCGGCGGCGGCCGAGAACGGCTTCGAGACGGGCGGAGAGCGCCCGAGCGCGGAACGGCTTGGTGAGAAAGTCGTCGGCGCCAAGCTCGAAGACGCGCACTTCGTTGTCCTCGTCGCCCTTCGCGGTCAGCACGATGACGGGAATGTGCGCGGTGGCCGGGCGCGAGCGCAGGTGCGACAGCACGCCATAGCCGTCCAGACCCGGGAGGTTCAAGTCGAGCACGATGATGTCGGGCCCCACGCGATCGACTTGATCGAGTGCCTGCACGCCGTCGCGGGCCTCCGTCACGACGTAGCCGTCCCGCTCGAGCAAGTCGCGCATCACTTTGCGCAGGCTGTCCTCGTCGTCCACGAGCAACACCTTCGACGCCGGTTGGCCGTGCGCGCCGGAGCGCCGCGCCGGCGGCTGCTCCTCGAGCAAATCGAAATGGGTCGACACCGGAGCCGCCGCCTCCGGGGGAATAGTCAGGGCTCCCGGCGCTGGCGAGCGGCGCAGCCCGCCGCTACTACGCGAGACTCGCTTCTCCGGCGGAGGTGGAGCTTCGGCTTCGTCGGGAATATCCACCACGCGGGTGAGCTCGTCGAGCGTGGACTCACCGCGCGCCACGTGAGCAAGCCCGGAATCCCACAGCGATTTCATCCCGCCACGTTGAGCGGCCGCCGCGATCCGGTTGGCCGCTTCCCCGGCGGCGATCAGCCGCTCGAGCTCGGGCGTCATCGTGAGGATCTCGAGGATCGAGAACCGTCCTCGATATCCCGTCATCGCGCAGTCGGGGCAGCCGGCAGCGCGATACAGCGGGGTCCCCGCGGGGATCCAGCGCCGCAGCCGCTCGGGCGGGGCTTCCATCCACACTTCCTTGCACGTGAGGCAGAGCTTGCGCATCAAGCGCTGCGCCACGACGCCGCGCAGCGATGCGGCGATCTTGTACGACTCGACGCCGATATCGACGAGCCGTGTGACGGCGTTGGCTGCGTCGTTGGTGTGCAGCGTGGAGAGCACGAGGTGGCCCGTGAGCGACGCCTGTACGGCGATCTGTGCCGTTTCCTTGTCACGGATTTCGCCGACCAGCACGACGTTGGGATCCTGCCGCAGGATTGACCGCAGCGCCGCGGCGAACGTCAGTCCGGCCTTCTCCTGCACCTGCACCTGTACGATCCCCTGCATCCGGTACTCGACCGGGTCTTCGACCGTCACGATGTTGACGCCTTCGCTCTTGATCTGATTGATCGCGGAGTACAGCGTCGTGGTTTTCCCCGAACCGGTGGGTCCGGTAACCAACAGGATGCCCTCGTGGTTCTCGAGCAGCCGCTTGATCGCTTCCGCCTCACCCGGATTGAGGCCCAGCGTGTCGAGCGATTTGACCGTGCCGCGAGAATCGAGGATGCGGATGACGACCTTTTCGCCGAGCTGGGCGGGCAGCGTCGAGACGCGCAGGTCGACCGGCTGGCCGTTCACCGCGACGCGCGCGCGCCCGTCCTGCGGCCGCAGACGATCGGCGATGTCGAGCGACGACATGATCTTGATGCGGGAGATGAGCGGCAATCCCGCCTGGCGCGGAATCTTCATGACCTGCCGCAGCACCCCGTCGATCCGGTACCGCACCGCCACGCCGCCTTCCTCCGGCTCGACGTGGATGTCGCTGGCGCGTGACAGAATCCCTTCTGAAATGATCATGTCGACGAGGCGGACGACCGGCTTCTGGCTGGCGTCCGCCTCCGAGATGTTCAGCTCTTCGGGCCGGGGCGCATCGCTCAGCGTTGTCAGCACCTCCTGGTCGCCCAGCCCTTCGAGCAGCTTATTGAGTGCCTTGTCCGGCTTGTACATCTCGTCCAGCTTCTCGCTGATCTTGGAAGGCGCGAGCAGGAACAGCCGGATCTCACGGGCGGTCGCGAACGCCAGCGCCTTTTCGGCGTCGACGTCGAAGGGGTTTGCCGTTCCCAGCTCGAGAAAGGAGTCGGTCAGGCGAAGCGGCAGCACGCGATAGCGGCGGGCGAGCTGTTCGGGCACGCCGTCGCCCGCCGTGAGGTCGAGCTTGGAGGTGTCGGCGACCTTCAGGCGGAAGCGGTGCGACAGCTTGTCGATGATCTCGGCGTCTGTCGCGATCTTCTCGGCGACCAAGCATTCCCACAGCGTCCGGCCGGACTCCGACTTCCCCCGGAGCTCGTGAAGGCGCTCGGGCGTCAGGCCCTCAAGGGATTGGGCCAACCACTCGTCTGGGAATGCGATTACCGGCATGCGGCTGTCTCCAAGCTAGTCCCGGAGACGCTTCAGTCCAGTCTCCACGAGACGTCTAGGCGCCTAGGCGCCTTGTTTTTCACAGAATGTCCCAAAAATCACGCGCGACGTCGAAGGCAGCGTGGAATTGACGGGTTTGGACGCCGTACCCCGCTTCGAGCCGAAACAGCCCCAGCCATTCCGCGCCGAGTCCCAACGTCACGCGGGTTCCGGGCGTGGCCCGCCACGATGTGAGCGCAATGGGCTCGGCGGTCCACGCCCAAGCGGCGTACGGTGCAAGCGTGATCGTCCCCGGCGTGCGCGCCGGTCCGGCGTTCAGGCGAATGAACGGCATCGGCGCGCGCCATTCGACATGCACGAGTGCGGCTCGGCGGCCACCCCAGTCCCTGAATCCATCGCCCAGCAGCGTCCCACGGCCCCCCAGCACGAACGCGCGATGCGGGGGCAGGTCGGGCGTCGCCAGGCCGAATTGCACGCGCGTGAGCAGCCGGCTCGATCCTGCGCCGAGCGGCACGAGCACGTGCGCCGAGCCACTCAGGCGCGTGTAGTGCTCTCCGAACTCCAGCGTCGCTTCGCCGGCGACATCACGGCGCACGGCGAAGCCCTCGCTGCGGCGCCTGAAGGTCAGCGCGGCCGTGGAATAGTCGCCATCGCTGACGGCCGGATTCGGACGATAACGTCCGGTTGCCGGACTGGCGCGAACCGCGAGTGATGCGACGTGTTCGTGCGCGGTCACGAAATGCCACTCGCCTCTCGTGCCGATACCGACGCGCACCCCGAACCGCACGCCCGTCGCGCGGTAATAGTCGCCATAGTCGTCGCCGAATTCTTGCGAAGCGAGCGAATTGAGCAGCGGCGCGATCACCGGGACGTCCGCGATGTCTCGAACCTGGCGATACGCCGCCAGCTCGAGCCCATCGGCGGACGTGAGCGCGATGCTCCCCTTCCCTGACCGGTCGGCAAACCCGTAGCTCGAGAGGCCGCGGATCTCGAAGCCATCGTCCGGCGTACGCCACACGAACCCGGCTCCCGCGGCGAGCCCTTCTACGCGATTGACGCGGACCAGCTCGCTCAGCGCGCGCGCGCCGAGGCGCTGGCGCTTGAGTCCGGTGAGGGCCCGGCGGCCCGCGATGCGACTCACTTCGGCCCGGACGCGTTGGAGATCGTTCTCGCGGACCGGCTCGGCGACGTCCTGGATCGCGGCGTTGAGGGAGCCAGGCCACGGAAAGGAGTCGCGCTGTGCCTTGGGCAGCGCCGTGATCTCTTCGCCGTGGAACCAGGTCGTGGCAAGCCCCAGGTTGAACGTGTAGCCGTCGATTTCCCAGCGTCCCCGGATGATGCCGCGCGCTGGAATGTCGAGCCACGTGGCACGCCGGCGAATCTCGACCTCCTGGCGGTAGGGGAGCCAGAACCGTCCTTCCCACAGCGCATTGTCCAGCACGATGCTGACGTCTTCGAGCTGCGGATCGAGATAGGCTTTGGGAGTGAAGTCGAACGCCATGCGCACCAGCTCGGCGGATGCGGCATCGACGAACAGCGTGCCGACGATAGCAGCGAGGTTGAAATTCTTCGGCCGGACGCGCAGCGCGACCACACGCACCGCGCGCTGCGAGAGCTCGATGGCGGTGGTGTCGCCCAGGGCGAAGTCGTACAAGTCGATCCCACCGGGTGCGAGCGGGTGCGGCACGTCGCGTACCTCATCGCCCTCGCCCAGTCGAATCGCGGTCCCGAAGTTGTTCTGCACGATGCCGAGGTGATCGCGGTGGTAGTTGATAGCGGTGGGGAGCTCGGCACGATCGCGCCAGCCGATGATGCTCTGCTTGCTGAGGCCAGGCGCCTTCCAGTACACTTCCAGCTCCAGCTGGTCCGCCTTGATGAGCCGCGGCGGCTCGGTGAGCCCTTCGCCGAACTGCCCCAGGAAGAAGAGAAACCCGTGAGCTTTGGCCTTGTAGTCGCGCAGCGCCGTGTCGACCGCGGTCTGCCCTCGGCGCTCGATGGCGCGGCGCGCCAGCGCCAGGGCCGAATCGCTGTTCCAGGCCTGAGCGGGCGCACGCGATGCGAGCATGAGCAGGAGCGCGGCGGACCAACGCATCGCGGCGAAATCTAGGCCATGGACCCACGCGACGCATTTCTGGAGCGCGCCAAGAGCGGCGGAATCGTGCCCGTGATCCGTGAAGTGATCACCGACGCCGATACGCCCGTGGCCGCGTTCGCGAAGATCGCGCGGCCGCCATTCGCGTTTCTGCTCGAATCGCTGGTCGGCGGCGAACGCTGGGCCCGCTACACGTTCCTCGGCACGGAGCCGCGGGAGGTGTGGCGCTACCGCGGCCAGGAGATCGAGCGCTGGACACCGGCATCGGGCTGGGCACCGGCGGGCCAGACCGCCGATCCGATCGCCCATCTCGCTGACCGCATGCGCGCGCTGCCGAGCGTGCCCCTGCCCGGGCTGCCGCGCTTCATGGGCGGGGCCGTCGGATACCTCGGCTACGATGTCGTGCGCAGCATCGAACGGCTGCCCGCTGGTCCCGCCGATACGCTGGGCGTGCCCGACGCGGTCGTGATGATCGCCGACTCGCTGGTGATACTCGACAACGTTTTCGGACGGGCCATCGTCGTGGCAAACGTCGAGGTGCCGGCAAAGGCGTCCCCCGCGCAACGGCTGCGGCTCTACGACACCGCGCAGGAGCGCCTCGACACGCTGATCGGGCGGCTGAGCGGCACACATCAGCTGGCGCCGCTCGCGCTCGAGGACGACGGGCGGGCATTGCGACCCCAATCGAAGTACGCTCGCGCGCCGTTCGAACGCGATGTCGCCAAGATCCGCGAGTACATCGCCGCGGGCGACGTATTCCAGGCGGTCCTGTCGCGCCGCCAGGTTGTGCCCGGCGCGGTCGACCCGCTGCGACTATACCGGTACCTGCGCGCCCTGAACCCCGCTCCATATCTCTTCTATCTCACGCTCGACGATGTGACGCTCGTCGGAAGCTCACCGGAGGTGCTGGTTCGGGTCGAGGGCAACGAAGTCACCGTTCGACCGATCGCGGGCACGCGCCCCCGCGGCGCCACGCCTGCGGAGGATGAAGCGCTCGCCACGTCGCTGCGCCAGGACGCAAAGGAGCTAGCCGAGCACCGCATGCTCGTGGACCTCGGGCGCAACGACGTCGGGCGCGTGTCCGAGCTCGGCTCGGT
>DATGVC010000133.1:0-8052 GCA_035300745.1 Gemmatimonadales bacterium
GCTTCGTACGTGCCGGCCGGGAGGTGCACGGTGCCTGAGAACCGGCGCAGGCCGTTGGATTCGCGGCGGGTGTCAACCGCGCGCAGATCCCACACGACCGCCCGGGTGCGCGCATCGAGAATCCAGGCGGCGGCGGGCCACGTCGTCTGCTCGTCTTCCTGCCAGTGCTCGTCGTCGCGGGTGCGCAGCCGGTCAGGCCACGGCTCGGCGCCGACGGCGGACACCTTGAGGTCCTGCGGTGCCGCGAGTACGAAGGCGCTGACCCGAAGCTCTCGAGGGGCGAGGTTCTGAATGTCCACCAATTGGGTTTGCGCGAGGACGAGCAACAGCGCGAGATGCATGGCTGATATAACGGGACGCGACGTGAGGCGGTTTCTAGTTGAAGGCGCTCAGACCGGTGATCTCCTGCCCCAGAATCAGCGTATGGACGTCGTGCGTCCCCTCGTATGTGTACACCGATTCGAGATTTGCGAGGTGCCGCATCGCCTGGTACTCGGCCAGGATGCCGTTCGCGCCGAGCAGGCGCCGAGTCTCGCGCGCGACATCGGTCGCCATGTTCACGTTGTTGCGCTTGGCGAGCGAGACTTGCTGAGGCGTCGCTATACCCTGATCCTTCAACCTTCCCAATTGCACACATAAGAGTTGAGCCTTGGTGATCTCCGTGAGCATGTCAGCGAGCCGCGCCTGCTGCAGCTGGAACCCCCCGATCGGTTTCCCGAACATCACACGCTGCTTCGCGTAGCTCACGGCTTCGTCGTAGCACGCCATCGCCGCGCCGACTGCCCCCCAGGCGATGCCGTAGCGCGCTGCCGTCAGGCACATGAGGGGCGATTTGAGTCCTCCGGACTTCGGCAATAGGGCGGACTTGGGGAGGTGCACATCCTGCAGCACCAATTCACTCGTATCGCTCGCGCGCAGCGACAGCTTGCCCTTCTGGTCCTTCGCTGAGAATCCCTTCGTGTCGGTCGGCACGATAAAGCCGCGGATGGAGTCGGCATCGTCGATCTTGCCAGTCTTGGCCCAGATGATCGCGGCTTGCGCGGTCGAGCCGTTCGTGATCCACATCTTGGCGCCGTTCAGGACCCAGCCGTCTTTCGTCTCCTTCGCGACCGTGATCATGCCTGCCGGATTGGAGCCGTAGTCGGGCTCCGTCAGTCCGAAGCAACCGATCACCTTGCCGCTCGCCATCTGCGGCAACCATTCCTTCTTCTGTTCCTCCGTGCCGAAAGTGTAGATCGGATACATGACGAGCGCGCCTTGCACCGATGCAAACGAGCGCACGCCCGAATCGCCGCGTTCCAGCTCCTGCATGATGAGCCCGTAGGCCACGTTGTTGAGGCCGGCACAGCCGTACTCCTCCGGCAGGTTGGCGCCGAACAGGCCGAGCGCAGCCATCCCGGGGATCAACTGCTTGGGGAATTTTCCGGCGACGTAGGCCTCGCCGATGACGGGCATGACGTTGTCGTCGACCCATCCGCGTACCGTGTCGCGAATGGCGCGCTCTTCCTCGCTCAGCAACCCATCGATGTTGTAGAAATCGACGCCTGTGAACTTCGGGGGCATTCCGACCTCAGTTCGGGGTCACCAAAACTAACCCTAGGACTGAGTCACGGGGACGGGCGTGGACTTCGCTGGTGACGGCTTGTTCTGAGACCGTGCAAATGCCGCCGTGTCCGATGGCTGGAAGCGCTGCTTGGCTGCATCCCATCGGAAGAACGTGACCTGCACAGCCGCGGCATCGATCGTGACGAAGTTGAAGGAGACGGGACGCCCGCCACGCGTCCGCGTCGACAGTGTGCCGGCGGTTGACACGGCGACCCGGCCGTCGAGCAGCTCGGCGCCTTCCTGGTGGTCGTGGCCACAGAGCACGACGTCGGTCCCCGCCTCGACTATGCGGCGTTGCGCACTGCGCCAGCGCACCAGTCCCATGCGCTGCGACATCTCGCCGCGCAGCAGATTGTGGTGGATCACGAGAACGCGTGGCAGGCCCGGCTCGGCCTTCGCGAATACCGACCGGACCCGCTGCATCTCGCTCTTGGGAAGGTGCCCCTTCACGGCGAGGTCGCGCACCCGATGGGTGAGCGAGCCCCACGCGACGCCATGCGCCGTAAGCGCGGACGCGATGATCGCTCCGCCAGGAATGGTCAGCGTCGGCGTAAGGTCGGTGCCGAAGTAACCACGATACTTCTCGTAGACGGTGTCTTTGCCGAGCGGAATGAACGGCCGGCGCCACCATTGCACGTCGTGGTTGCCGGGAATCACGAGGACGGGCGCGGTCTCACGCGCGAGATTGGCGAAAGCACGGCCGCGCTGAAACTCGCCGTGGCGTGCGCGCTGCGAGAGGTCGCCGCCGATCACGATGGCGTCGGGCCGCAGATCGGGCAGCATCCGCTCCAGCGCCTCGACCACCGGCATGTCGGCCAGCCCGCCGAAATGCAGATCTCCAATGTGAACGATCTGGACGGTCACGACTTTGCTTCGATCGTGTAGGTCAGTTGGACGCTCCCAGCGGCCGGCAGAGGAACGCGGAATCGCACCTCGCCGGCAGACAGACGCTCCGCCGCGATGCTGCTCTCGGTCACCTTCCACTCCCCTTGATGGCGCTCGATCACGTCTACCGTCACCGCCTCCGCTTTCGCGTTCCGGAGCGTGACCCGGTACGACGCCGTGACCTTTTGGGGTCCGGCGCTGCCCGTGATAGGCTGACGCTGGAGCGGCTCGGTGCGCCAGTCGGTCTGCAGCCACTCGCTCGTCACGTCAAACGCGTCGCCTGTGTACAGCCGCGCGTCTGTGCCCGCCGGCGTGTGATCGATCGTCGCTTCGCCGAGAAGCTGCGGGCGGCCGGCCGAATCGCTCTCGTAGACCTGCACGGCCCCGCCGGGCAACGGCCGGTCGCCGAAGGACGATCGCGAGGGCCGCTTCAGCGTGTACCACACCTGGACCGGCACCGCGGTCGGGCCGGTGGGACCGGGGCCGTAGAATCCTTGCAAGGGAAACGCCCCGCGGGCGACGTACTCCCGGGTGAACGTCGTTCCCGTGCGCGGGAACAGCGCTGTCGCGACCGGTACGCCCCGCTCGAGTGTCAGGCGGCCGGGCAGGGTGTAGACGTGCGTCTCACCGACCGCTTCCTCTTGCGTTTCCTCCGATACACCCCGCAAAGCCGCTGGTGCGGTGGGCATCGCGAAGATGCCCTTCTCGGCGCGGGGGGCGCGCGCCGCGCGCACGGCGCCCGCCACGACCTGTACTTCGGCGGTGTCCACCCGGACTTGCGACGTCACCGTAGCGACTCCGGCCACCCAGGCGCGGCTCCGCCCCAGCAGAACCTGATACGTCGCCTCCCAAGTCGCGCCCTGGGCCACGTACGCCACTTCCGTGCGCGGGCGCGCCCGCGTCGCCTCGAGTGTCACCATCGCCTCCTCGCCGACGCGCACGAGCTCCGACGGAAAGAGCGGCTCACCGGGGGAGCTGAGCAGCAGCCGACCGTCGGGCAGGCGGTACTGCGGTGGGTTCACGCTCAGGACCGTCGCGCGCACCGTGTCCCCCTTGGCGTGCACGAACGAAACCGTTTGCCCGATCGCCCGGGTGAGCGCATCGTCGACGGTGCTGGGCGCGCGCGCGGTTGCGGTAACGACGGCGACGGCTGTGTCGGGTGAGAAGAGAGTCGCGGGATCCAAGCCATCGAGCTTGACCGTGAGGCTGTTGCGGCCGCGTTCGAGCGCCTGCGGCAGCGTGCGCCGCACAACGACGCGACCGTCTCTATAAATGGCAAGAGAAGTTTGCGCCGCGAGCGGCGTCGCAACGAACACCAGGACCGCCGATAGCCGATAGCTGATAGCCGATAGCCTCATTTTATCCACTCCAGTGTGACGCGTTTAGCTATAAGAAACGTCAACACGTACCACAGGAGCACACTCGCCGCCCCCACCAGGCGGGCCGTCCGCTCCACGGGCAGTGCTGAGGCCACATACACCGCGAGCGGGATGGTCGTGCCGATGGCGGCCAGGCGCGCGATCTTGCTGGCCCGCCGCTCGAGCAGCCGGGTGCAGCTCGCGCACAACCCACCGATCGCGATGCCGGCGGTGGTTTCGCCGCACTTCGCGCACGGATGGCTAGGCCCTAACCCGCTTGACCACGGCGCGGGCGAACTCGGCCGTAGCAGCACGTCCCCCCAAATCCGGTGTGCGGATCTTGTCCTGCACGATGGCCGCTTCGAGCGCGCAGCGCAGCCGCTTGCCCGCCTCGAGCTCTCCGAGGTGATCGAGCATCATCGCGGCGGCAAGCATTTGCGCGGACGGATTGGCGATCCCCTTCCCCGCGATGTCCGGCGCGGATCCATGCACCGGCTCGAAGATGGCGGCGTGGGTGCCGATGTTGGCGCCCGGCGCGAGCCCCAGGCCGCCGATCAACCCCGCCGCTTCGTCGGACAAAATGTCGCCGAAGAGGTTGGTCGTGACGATGACATCGAACTGCTCGGGCTTGATGACGAGCTGCATGGCGGTGTTGTCCACGATCTTGTCGTCCGAGGCGATCGATCCGGCGTACTGCTCGGCGACGCGCCGCGCGACCTCGAGGAACAGCCCGGAGGTCGCCTTTAGAATATTCGCCTTGTGCACGATCGTCACCTTCTTACGGCCGTGCATCTTGGCGTACTCGAACGCGTATTTCGCGATGCGCTCGCTGCCCTCGCGCGTGACGATCGACATGGCCTGCGCCATAGCGCGGCGGTCACCGCCGATCTTGAACGTGTGGTCGAGCCCGACGTACAACCCCTCGGTGTTCTCGCGGATAATGACGAGATCGACATGCTCGAAGCGCCCGCCGGGAACGATGGTCTTGGTGGGCCGCACGTTGGCGTAGAGATCGAACTCCTGGCGCAGCGCCACATTGACCGACCGATACCCGCCACCGACGGGCGTGGTGAGCGGCCCCTTGAGGCAGAGTCGAGTGCGGCGGATCGAGTCGAGCGTAGCGTTGGGAAGCGGGGTACCGGCCTTTTCCACTGCGGCCATGCCGCCGTACTGCTCGTCCCAATCGAATTTCATCCCCACCGCATCGAGCGCCTGGAGCGTTGCCTCGGTGATCTCGGGGCCGATCCCGTCGCCCCGGATCAATGTGGCCTCGCGTGCGCTCATGGCAGGCCCGGCGTCAGGCTCTTCACGGCGCGCGTGAGCGCCGTCCAGGGATCGTCGCCCTCGCCACGCGCGCTGGTGCGCCATCCGATCTTCCCGACGCGCGAATCGATGAGGACGACCGACAGCTCGGCTGTGGCCGTCCGACCGTCCGACCGTCCGACCGTCCGACGGAACACCAAGCCAGCGGGGACCAGCACGTACCGTCCGCCGACGAGACCCATGAGCGTTCGCAGCTGGTAGCGCAGCGGATCCGGGACGTTCACGATGTTCGCAGCCCGCAGGAACGGCGTCCCCATCTGGTCGGGATCCGCCGCGATGCCGGGTGCGCGACGGGCTATATGCCGCAGCTCTGCCGGCCCAACCCAGCTGACTTCCGGCGCCCGCGCGCTGAGGAATGCGGCGATGATGCTGTCGCTCTTGTCGAGCGTGGTGCGCCGATCGGCGATCAACGCGTCCCAATGCAGGGTGTCTTCGGCGGCGACCAGCGCGAGGGGTGTCAGGGCGACGCGTTGACCCGCCAGGCCTGCCGTTGGCAATGGCGCCGTGGGCTCAGGCGTAGGCGCCTGGTCAGGCTTCTTCCCGCCGCAGCTAAGTGAGGCGAGCAAAATTAGGAAGTAGTTGCCTTGTAAGAGCTTAGTAGGGCGGCCAGTCACGGCCCGAATCTAAGCGAGCGTGAGGCCGCCGTCCACCACGATCACCTGTCCGGTGATGTGCCGCGCCGCTTCGCTGCACAAGAACAGGATCACGCGCGAGACATCCTCCGGCTCCGCCACGCGGCCGAGCACCGACTCGTGCTCGGCGCGCTCGAGCACTTCGCGCGGCAGCTGTGTCAGCAGCTCGGTCTTCACGAAACCCGGGGCGACCGCGTTCACGTTGATCCCCGCCGAGCCGAGGTCCACAGCCGCGGCCTTCGTGAGCCCGATGAGCGCCGCTTTACTCGCGGCGTAGTTGGCGATCCCGAATCCGGGCCGGAACGCCTGATGGCTCGCGACGTTGACGATCTTTCCAAAGCGCTGGGCGCGCAGCTGCGGGGCGACGGCGTGAATACAGTTGAACGCGCCGCCCACGTTCGTGTCCATCACCTCCGCCCACGCTTCCGGCGTGAGCCGCCAGAGTGCGCCGTCATGCGTGACGCCCGCGTTATTGATCAGATAGTGCACTCCGCCGAGGTGACTGCGGACTTCGCTGACGAAGTGCTCGACGAGGTCCATCTCGCGGACGTCGCACAGCGCCGAGTAGCACGGGACGCCGCACGCCTTGATCGCGGTCTCGGTGAGCAGCGCCTGAGGACCGACCTCTCGTCCGGGCATCTCGACGTAATTGAATGCGACGCCGCATCCGCCCTGGGCGAACTCGAGCGCCACCGAGCGGCCGAGCCCGGTCGCGCCGCCGGTGACGATGACGACGCGCCCTTTCAGGGATTCGGCCTTGGGTTGGGGTTGGGGTCGCTCCTGTACCGCGGGCGCAGCGGCTGAGCGCCCCCCCCCGCTCGACGA
This sequence comes from Gemmatimonadales bacterium, assembly GCA_035300745.1. Classification (GTDB taxonomy): domain Bacteria; phylum Gemmatimonadota; class Gemmatimonadetes; order Gemmatimonadales; family GWC2-71-9; genus 20CM-2-65-7. The sequence goes on from DATGVC010000133.1 coordinate 6,629, forward strand.
CCAAGGATAGGAATCAGAGGGGCTCAAGGGGTTCGAACCTATGTTCGAACTTGAACATCGGCAAGCGGCGCCGCAACTTACGGCGCGTGCGACCGCTTTCTATTCTCGCATGGGTTGTCGTCTCCCTGCTCGGCGCCACGTCGTTTGGAGTGCTGGCGCTGGCCCGCGGCGAGACGATCAGCGCCGCCTGGCTCCTGACCGCCGCCGTCTGCACCTATGCGGTCGGTTATCGCTTCTACTCGAAGTTTCTCGCCACCCGCGTCTTCGGCCTCGATCCCCGCCGCGCCACGCCCGCCGAACGCTTCAACAACGGTCACGACTTCGTACCGACGAATCGGTGGGTGTTGTTCGGCCATCACTTTGCCGCCATCGCGGGAGCCGGCCCGCTGGTCGGCCCAGTGCTCGCGGCCCAGTTCGGATTCCTTCCCGGAACGCTCTGGCTCGTCATCGGCGTCGTGTTCGGTGGTGCCGTCCAGGACTTCACGATCCTGTTCTGCTCGCTGCGCAGAGATGGGAAGTCACTCGGCCAGATGGCCAAAGAAGAAGTCAGTAGAGCCACCGGCGTGACGGCCATGATCGCCGTGCTCGCGATCATGATCATCCTGCTGGCGGTGCTCGCGTTGATCGTGGTGAATGCGCTGCGCGCGTCGCCGTGGGGGCTGTTCACGATCGCCTGCACGATTCCCATCGCACTGCTCATGGGTTGGTGGATGAAGCGCTGGCGCCCCGGCAAGGTCGGCGAAGCGTCGATCGTCGGCGCGCTATTGTTGCTGATCGCGCTGGTCGCGGGCGGCAGTGTCGCGAGCCACCCAGGTCTCGCGTCCGCATTCACGCATAGCGGCACGTCCATCACAGGGATGATGATCGCTTACGGCTTCATCGCATCGGTACTCCCCGTCTGGATGCTGCTCTGCCCGCGCGACTACCTCTCGACCTTCCTCAAAATCACAACCGTCCTGGTGCTCGGCGTCGCGATCTTGATCATCCTGCCGCCGCTCAGAATGCCGGCGCTGACGCCGTTCGCTACGGCCGGCGAGGGGCCGGTGTTTGCCGGCAAGCTATTCCCCTTCGCGTTCATCACGATCGCCTGCGGCGCGGTCTCCGGTTTCCATTCACTCGTCGCCTCGGGGACGACGCCCAAGATGATCACGCGCGAAACCGACGCGCGAATGATCGGCTACGGCGGGATGATCATGGAGTCGTTCGTCGGGATCATGGCGATGATCGCCGCCTGCACGCTGGACCCCGGCGTCTACTTTGCGATGAATACGACGCCCGCGGCGCTGGCCGGCGCATCGGACGTGTTGAACCAGGCTGGTTTCGTCGTCACCCCCGACTACATGCAGGCGCTGGCAGCACAGATGGGCGAGCAGACGCTGATCGCGCGCACCGGCGGCGCGCCGTCGCTCGCCGTGGGGATCGCG
>DATGVC010000134.1:0-5153 GCA_035300745.1 Gemmatimonadales bacterium
GCGGCGGCCCGGTTCGGCACCGTGCCGTTCCTGCTGGGGGATTTGCTCAAGATCGCTGTTCTGGTGCCAGTCCTGGTGACGCTCACCCCGACGATTCGCGCGCGCCTCTGATGGCGCGCGTTTCGTTTGAGGATGTGAAGCGGGTCGGGATCGCGCTCGCGTGGATCGTTCTGTACGCCGCGATCGGCCTCGGCATCACGATCGGGATCGCCGAGCTGGTGCCGTGGTGGGGCGGTCAACGCTGGTTCGTGTTTCGCACCGGCGCGTTCGAAGTCATCGGGTTCCTCGTTGCGACGATCGTGGTGGGCAAGCTCCTCAACAAGTATTCGTGGGACCGGATGGGGTGGCACACGCAACCGGGCGGCGTGATGCCGCGCGTGTTGCGCGGCATCGGCCTCGGCGCGCTCATGGCGATGCTGGCGATCGGTCTCGCATTCGTCCTCGATCGCGCGACGGTGCGGATCACCGGTGACTGGAGCGCCTGGCCGCGCGTCGTTCTGCCCCTGGCTGTCGGGCTTGTCCTCGCGGCGCTGGGGGAGGAACTGATGTTCCGCGGTTATCCGCTGCGGCGACTCGCCGACGCGATCGGTGCTCCGGCGGCGATGGTGATCCTGGCCCTGCTGTTCGGCATCGCGCACGCCAAGAACCCCAACGCCACGTTCTTCAGCACCGTGAACGTCGCGCTCGCCGCGATCTGGCTGTCGTTCGCGTTCTTCTCGGCAGGCGGCATGGCGCTCGCGTGGGGGCTGCACTTCGGCTGGAATGCGGGCCTGGCGATTCTGTTCGACGCGCCCGTCAGCGGCTACGCGTTTCGCGTGCCCGCCGTCGAGTACACCCCCGGCAGCCACCCCTGGGTGGACGGCGGCGCGTTCGGTCCCGAAGGCGGCATCGTGACGACGATCGTGCTGATCGCCGGTACGGTCGCTGTGATCGGCGCGCGGGTGAAGCAGCCGCGCACCTGGCTCGCGGGATGAGCAGGGTCGCCGTCGTGGGCGCCGGAACGATGGGCAACGGGATCGCGCACGTGTTTGCGCAGCATGGTTGGAACGTCACGCTGGTGGACGTAGCATCGGACGCGTTGGAACGCGCGGTAAAGACGATATCGGCAAACATCGAGAGGCTGGTGAAAAAGGGAGCGGGGAGCCGGGAGCAGGGAGCAGAAACGCTCGCACGGATCGCGACTTCAACCAAGCTCGATTCCGTTCAAAATGTCGATCTCGTCGTCGAGGCGGCGACAGAGAATCCCGCAATCAAGTTCAAGATCTTCTCCGACGTCGCCCGTCTCGCACCGGCAGACGCTATTCTTGCCAGCAACACGTCATCGATTTCAATCACGGAGCTCGCCAAGCACACCGATCGGCCGGGCAAGGTCATCGGCATGCATTTCATGAATCCGGTGCCGTTGATGCCGCTGGTCGAGGTAGTACGGGGACTGGGGACGGGGGACGAGTCGGTCACGAGAGTCGTGGAGATTGCGAAGGAGTTGGGGAAAACTCCGGTGGTGGTGCATGATGCGCCCGGATTCGTATCGAATCGCGTGCTGATGCCGATGATCAACGAGGCGATCCTGTGCGTGCAGGAAGGGATCGCGACCGCCGAAGCGGTGGATCAGGTGATGACGCTGGGGATGAAGCATCCGCTCGGGCCCTTGGCGCTCGCCGATCTGATCGGCCTGGACGTCTGTCTCGCGATTCTCAATATCATGGTCGAGGGATTCGGCGATCCCAAGTATCGGCCCGCCCGGCTGCTCAAGGAGATGGTGGCGTCGGGGCGGCTGGGAAGGAAATCGGGCGTGGGGTTCTATGTCTACCGTGACTGACGTTCGGGATCAGGTCGTCGAGCTCGCCCGGGAATTCGCGCGGGAAAAAATCGAGCCCTTCGCCGCCGAATGGGACCGTACCAGCCACTTCCCCCGAGACGTCATCGACGAGCTCGGCAAGCTCGGCTTTCTGGGCATGTGCACGCCCGACGAGTACGACGGCATGGGCCTCGATACGGTCACGTACCTGATGGTGTTGGAGGAAATCTCTGCCGCCGATGCCGCCTTTGCCGTCTCCGTCGGCATCCACAATGCGATTCCCACGACGATGCTCGTGAAGCATGGCACGCCGGCGCAGAAGGAGCGCTGGCTGAAACCGATGGCGCGCGGCGAGCTGCTCGCGGGCTTTGCGCTGTCCGAAGCCGAGGCGGGCTCGGATGCGGCGTCGCTGCGATCGCAGGCGACCAAGGACGGCAAGGATTGGGTGCTGAACGGCGCCAAGGCGTGGGCGACGAACGCGGGCACGGCCGATCTCATGATGATCATGGTCCGAACCGACCAGCCCAACGCGCGCCGCGGCGCGAAGGGGATCTCGACGTTCATCGTGCCCACCGATGCCACGGGCTACAAGGCGGCGAAGCCCGAGGACAAGATGGGGCTGCGCGCGTCCAACACGGCGGGGATCGAGCTCAACGACGTGCGCATCCCCTCGGGCCAGCTGCTCGGCGACGAGGGCCTGGGGTTCGTGTACGCGATGGAGGGGCTCGACGCTGGGCGGCTGGGGATCGGGGCGCAGGGGGTCGGGATCGCGCGGCGCGCGCTCGAGCTGTCGCTCAAGTACTGCGCCGAGCGCAAGCAGTTCGGGAAGGCGATCGCGGACTTCCAGGCGGTGCAGTTCAAGCTCGCCGACATGGCGACGCGCATCGAGGCGGCGCGGGCGCTGGCGCATCGGGCGGCCGCGCGCAAAGATGCGGGTGAGGACGTAACGCTGTACGCCAGCATGGCGAAGCTGTTCGCGTCCGAGACGGCGATGTGGGTCACGACGCAGGCGATCCAGCTGTTCGGCGGGTATGGGTACATGCGAGATTTCCCCGTCGAGAAACTCTTCCGGGATGCAAAGGTCACCGAGATCTATGAAGGCACCAGCGAAATCCAGCGGATCGTTATCTCTCGATCGCTCAATAAAGCCTGAGCAATCGAGCGCGTTGTTCGCGCTGCTCGAGGAGCACGAGCACGAGCAGGTGTCGCTCGTGTACGAGCCCTCCTCCGGCTATCGCGGCATCATCGCGATCCACGACACCACCCTCGGCCCCGCGCTCGGCGGGACGAGGTTCTGGAATTATTCCAACGATCGGGAAGCGCTGATCGACTGCCTGCGGCTGGCACGCGGCATGACCTACAAGGCGGCGGTCGCGGGGCTCAACCTCGGCGGCGGCAAGAGCGTCATCATCGGCGACAACAAGATTCGCAATCGCGAGCCGATCTTCCGCGCGCACGGCCGCCACGTGAAGGCGCTGGGCGGCCGCTACATCACGGCCGAAGACGTCGGCACGTCGGTCGGCGACATGGAGTTCATCAAGGCGGAGACCGATCACGTCACCGGCTTGATCGGCAAGTCGGGCGATCCGTCGCCGGTGACCGCGTTCGGTGTGTACCGCGGGATCAAGGCGTGCGCCCGGCACCGCTACGGCGACGATGCGCTGCGCGGCAAGACCGTGGCGATCCAGGGCTGCGGCCATGTCGGCTATTACCTGGCGGATCTCCTATATAAGGAAGGGGCGCAGCTGATCGCGACCGATATCGACCCCGCCAAGGTCAAGAACGTGGTCGACGACTATCGGGCGAAGGCGGTCGGGCCGGACGACATTTATGGCGTCGAGGCCAACATCTTCGCGCCGTGCGCGCTGGGCGGGATCATCAACGATGAGACGATTCCGCAGCTCAAAGTAGAGATCGTGGCGGGCGGGGCGAACAATCAGCTCGCCGAGGAGCGCCATGGCGACATGTTGGAGCAGCGCGGCATCACGTACGCGCCCGACTACGTCATCAACGCCGGCGGGTTAGTGAACGTCAACGCCGAGCTCGACGGGTGGACGATGGAGCGCGCGCGCAACAAGGCGGGTGAGATCTACGACACGATTCTCATGGTGTTCGACATCGCGGCGGAGGAGTCGATGCCAAGCTATCGGGCGGCGGATCGGCTCGCCGAGCGTCGCATCGCCGCGATCGCGAAGGTGAGGCAGAACTTTGTCTAAAGACGGGGAAGGGGGACTGGGGAATGGCTGAGCGCATCTTCGTCGGAGCCGACCACGTCGGCTTCAATCTCAAGAATCGGCTGGTTGATGAGCTGAAGAAGCTTGGGTATGAGCCAATCGATGTGGGACCCAAGAAACTGGACCCGGCGGACGACTATCCCGATTACGCCAAGCCGGTGGCCAAGGCCGTGAGTAGCGGGGAAGTGCAGCGTGGAGTGCTCACTTGTGGTACAGGTTTGGGCATGTCGTATACAGCTAACCGCTTCCCCCGAGTACGCGCGGCGCTGGCATGGAATGAGCAGATAGCGGAGCTGTCCCGCGAGCATGGGGACTCGAACCTGCTCGTGTTGCCGGCGCAGTTTGTGAGCGAAGCGGAGGGAGTCAATATCTTGCACAAGTGGTTGGAAACCGGGTTCGAAGGTGGGCGACATCAAAGGCGACTGGAGAAGATCGACAAATAACGGGGAGTGGGGAGTGGGGAGTGGTACGAGATGACTGACCGTCAAGCGCCGTTGTCGGAAGTCGATTCCAAGATCGCTGAGCTCATTCGTCGTGAGGTCGCGAGGCAGGAGCACGGCCTCGAGCTCATCGCCTCCGAAAACTTCGTGTCGATTGCCGTACTCGAAGCCATGGGAACCGCCCTCACGAACAAGTACGCCGAGGGATTGCCGGGGAAGCGGTACTACGGCGGCTGCGAGATTGTGGATCAAGTCGAACAGCTCGCGATCGACCGGGCGAAGGCGCTGTTCGGCGCCGAGCATGCGAATGTGCAGCCGCACTCGGGGGCGCAGGCGAACATGGCGGCGTATCTCGCCGTCGCCAAGTTCGGCGACACGCTGCTCGGCCTGGCGCTGCCACATGGCGGGCATCTCACGCACGGCTCGCCGGTCAATTTCTCCGGCACCCTGTTCAAGGCGACCGCGTACACCGTGCGCGAAGACACGGGGCGGATCGACTACGACCTGGTGCGCGAGGTCGCCAAGAAGGAGAAGCCGCGGATCATCATCGGCGGCGGCAGCGCATACGCGCGCATCGTCGATTTTCCGGCGCTCCGCTCGATCGCCGACGAAGTCGGTGCGGTACTCGTGGTGGACATGGCGCATTTCGCGGGCCTCGTGGCGGGCGGCGTGTATCCCTCG
>DATGVC010000135.1:0-3991 GCA_035300745.1 Gemmatimonadales bacterium
CCTACCGGCTGCAGAGTCGCCCAACGACTTCGAAGAACGCGGCGTCGCTGAATGGCTTGTTGAGGTGCGGCACAGCTCCCACGGTGCGGACCAGTTCGCGCGTCCGAGCATCGTCGCGCGCCGTAATGAGTAAGGTTGGCACTGATTTGCCGGATTTGACCAGTTCGTGCACCAACGCGACACCGCTCATCCCCGGCAGGTGAACGTCCGCCACGAGACACGCGAAATCCTGCGCATCCATAGCCGCCAAGAATGCTTCCGCTGATGGAAATGTACGCGCCTGGTACCGAGCCGAGCGCAGCAGCTCGTGCAGCGCCTCACGCACGCTCGGATCGTCGTCGATGACCGCAATCATCGGCGCAGAATGACGCATGCCAGACAATGACACGTCCGGGCTCGCGAGGCTACGAGACCTTGGTAGGATTGGCGGCCTCGTACCGGACGACGAGGCGCACGAGATCGGCGACGGACTGGACTTCGAGCTTTCGCATGACCCGACCGCGCTGTTGCTTGACGGTCTGCTCGGCGGTACCGAGCTGCGCGGCGATCTGCTTGTTCAGGCGTCCCGCCACGACCAGCGACAGCACATCGCGCTCCCGCGCCGTCAATTTCCCGAACCGGATCCGCAAGGCCTGGTCATGGGCGCGACGCCGTCGCGCCGCATCGTCGCGCGCGAGCGCCTGCGCTACAGCCGACAGCAACGCGTCATCGCTCACGGGCTTGGGGAGAAACTCCACGGCTCCCCCCCTGATGGCGCGTACGCTCATCGGGATCGTGCCGACTCCGCTGATGAAAACGATCGGAATCTGGTCGCCGCGCGCGCTGAGCTGCTCCGCGAAATCGAGACCGTTCATCCCTGCCAACCGGACATCCAGCACGAGGCAGGCCGGCGCGTCCAGTCGCTCGGCCCCAAGGAATTCGTGAGTTGCGGCGAACACCTCGCAGCGCAGCCCGGCTGACGCGAGCAGTCCTCGGACCGCGTCGCGGATGGAGGGATCGTCGTCCACGACGAAGACTCGCGACCGAGGAGGGAACCTCATGAAAGGGGTACCGTGAACCGGAACGTCGCGCCGGGGCCGACTCGGGGGGTTGCCCAGAGTCTCCCGCCATAGCTCTCGACGATGGAGCGCGCAATCGACAAGCCCATGCCCATGCCGCTGTTCTTCTTCGTGTAGAACGGCTCGAAGATACGCTCCAGATCGACCCCGCCGAGACCCATTCCGCTGTCGCTGACGGCAATAAGGACGTGATCGTCATCGTGACGTGCTGTCGTCACGGTGATATCACGCGGTCGATCGTCCACGCCAGCCAGTGCTTCAGCAGCGTTGATGATCAAGTTCAAGACGACTTGTTGTAATTGCACGCGATCACCGACCACCGGACGAAGTGACGGAGCGAACTCAGTCCTGAGGACGATGCGCTTTCGTTGCATTTCCGTTCGCGTCAGCGTAAGGACATCGGCGATGGCATCATTGACGTCCATTTCCGTCTTAGCCGTTTCGGCCTTTCGGAACAGCCCTTGCAAGCGCCCGATCACGTCCGCTGCGCGCTGTCCCTCCCGCGTCGCACGGCGCGCGGCCTCCCGCGCTTTGCCGATGTTCGGAGGACCGGCGTTCAGCCAGCGGAGGCACGCATTGCCGTTCATCACGACCGCCGCGAGCGGCTGGTTGACCTCGTGGGCAATGGAGGCCGTGAGCTCGCCCAGCGTCGCCGCCCGCGCGACATGCGCCAACGCCGCGCGCATCTCGTGCAGCGCTTCTTCTGCCTGTTTCCGTGCCGTAATGTCCGTGGAGATACCGCTAACCAGTGTTGGTGCTCCGCGCTCGTCCCGCGTGAGCACACCTCGCTCGTTAATCCAGCGGATCTGGCCATCGGGCTGCACAATGCGGAATTCGACGTCGTGATAACTCACGTCCTCCCCGGCAATCCAGCGCGCGAACGTATCGATGACTCGCGCCCGATCGTCGGGATGAATTGTGTCCGTCCAAAGCCGCGGGTTCCGAACTAGTGCCTCGACCGACAACCCCCAGATGCGCTCGAAGCTGGGACTGCAGTAGAGGACGCGTTCAGGATCGAGCGACGTGATCCAAATGACGTCCTGGATCGTGTCCGCCATGCGGCGGAAGCGCTCCTCGCTTTCCTGCAGTGCGGACCGTGTGCGGGCGCTGTCGATCGCGATGCTCGCGATGTGCGTGAACTGGTCGATGAGCTCCTGATGGAGCAGCGTCGGCGTTGCGGGCTCGTTGAAGTAGAGCGCGAACGCACCCAAGACTTTGCCGGTCGTGGACGGGATCGGCGTTGACCAGCACGCCTTCAGCCCATGCGCCAAAGCCATTGGGCACCATTCGTACGCCGCCCATCGTGTCTCGGTCGTGAGGTCAGCCGAAACGACTTGTTCGTCGAGGTACGCCGCCATCGCGCAAGGACCTGAATCTTCGTTTACGGGTCGGCCGATAATGGACGTGACGAAACTGACCGGAAGGCTCGGTGCGGCACCGTGTGCCAGACGCGTACCGCTGGGATCGATGAGTACCACGCTGCAGTAACACCCACCGGCTGTGGTTTCGACAAGCCGACAGATCGCGTCGAGTATTTCCGGCATCGAGTGGCCGCGCGCCACCATTTCGAGCAATTGCTTTTCCGCCGCGAGCAGAGGCTCAGCGCGCTTCCGGTAGCCGCCGTCCGTTGTCTCGACGAGCATGACTCGAACGTACCTCGGTACCTGCCATCCCGTCATAGCACCTTCGTATCTCCGCCCGCACTTTCAGGTTTCGCGCTCCTCGCGTACAGGGAGGTGACGTCCGAGTGAGTGCCATGGACCGTCAGCCACCATCGGGAGGCAACATGAGCAAGCGCTTGGCTTTATCCGTCGTCGCCGCTGCCGCGCTGTGCGGCTCGATCCTCGCTTGCGACGGCAGTACCCTGGTCCCCCAAGCGATGTCCGCTGAACGCCGCGATCGCGACGCGCCCCTAACGATTGTGCTCGTGCACGGGGCGTGGGCCGATGCAAGCGGCTGGTACGACGTCACGCGGGTCTTGCAGGACCGCGGCTACAACGTCGTCGCCGTCCAGAATTCACTGTTCTCCCTCGCCGCCGACATTCAGACAACAAAGCGCGTGATTGACGCGCAGCAAGGGCCGATCGTTGTCGTGGGACACTCCTACGGAGGCGCCGTGATCACGGCGGCGGCTGCAGGGAACCCTAAAGTCAAAGCTCTCGTGTTCGTCGCAGCGTTCGCCCCTGACGCGAACGAACCGGTGGGAGCGCTGCTGCAGCGCTTCCCGGACAAGGGGCTCGGTACCGCCCTCGTTCCTGATGCGGCCGGATTCCTCTACATCGACACGGCGAAGTATCCCGAGGTGTTTGCGAACGGACTGCCCCTGGAGCAGGCGCGCGCGATGGCTACTGAGCAGAAGCCGATCGCCGGAGGTGCGCTGGGTGATCCGCTCACCACGGCGCCGGCATGGAAATCCATCCCCTCGTGGTACGTGGTTGCCACCGAGGACCGGGCCATCAATCCCGACCTCGAACGCTTCATGGCGAAGCGGATGGGCGCCAAGACAACGGAGTTGCCCGCCGGCCACCTGGTCTTCATCGCGCGGCATGCCGAGGTCGCGCGCATCATCGAGCAGGCGGCCCAGTAATGGCCTCGTTCGTCCCCGGATCTCGGGTTTCCCAGCCGGGAGTGCTTGTGGACGCGCTTCTTCGGGCGATGCGCGCCTGCAAATCCGAGTCGCCCGTCACAGGCTGCCCTACTGCCAGCCAGGAATATGGGTCATGACTAAATCAGCGCCGCACCTGCGCGTCATCGAGGAAACGCCTGCGTACTGGAGAGTGGTGTTTGATAACCCGCCTCTCAACATCATGGACGCCGACATGTTCGAGGGCCTGCAGGACCTACTCGCGCGAATGGACACCAGCCCGAGCCTTCGTGTCGTCGTCTTCGAGAGCGCGAATCCCGACTTCTATCTCGCCCATTTTGACGTGAAA
>DATGVC010000136.1:0-3784 GCA_035300745.1 Gemmatimonadales bacterium
CCCCCCCCACCTGCTGCAAACCCTCAGCCGCCTTCGGCCGTATCCCCCCCTCCCGCGAAGGGCCAGAGCCTCAGGGAAACCGTTCACGGCGTCCCATCTGCACCACGGCCGTCCGGTGCCCCACTGGCGAGTTTCCTCGTACGCGGGGGTGCGCTAAAGGGACAGCGGCTCAGTGTCAAATCGCCCGTCGTCAACATCGGGCGGGCTGATTACAACGACCTCGTCTTGCCCGATGAATCTGTCTCCACAACCCATGCGAAGCTGCAACGTCGCGAAGGCGTATGGGTATTGGTGGACCTCGACTCCACCAATGGCACTTTCATCGACGGTGACCCGATCAAAGGGGAGGCTCCGCTGGCACCGGGGTCCACCGTTCGGTTCGGGGACGTCTCGCTCGTATTCGAGCCGACGGACGATGGTGCTGGTGTTGCGAAGGGCGGTGGGACGCGCGTGATCGAGCAGATGGTGATGGTTCCGCCCCCCGCTCCCCCCGTGGCGAACCTGCCGCCTACAAGGCCCGCTCCAGCCGTCCCGGCCGCGCCGCCCGCCCCGCCGGCCAAACCGGCCCCGTCCCCGAAGGCGTCGGCGCCCGCAAAGCCCGCAGCGGCGAAACCGGCTGCAGCCAAGCCTGCGCCCGCAAAGCCGAAGCCCGGCGCGAAGCCGCCACCGCCGGTCGCAGCAGAGAAAAAGGGCAAGGGCTGTGGCGGCAGCGCCGCAGTGCTCCTGCTCGGGATCATCGGTCTGGTGTACTGGGTGTTTATCTAGGGATTACGTGCACATCACGTCCGCAGGTCGCACCGATGTCGGCGTTATCCGGTCGGGGAACGAGGACAGTTTCCGCATGATTCCCGACCGGGGGATTTTTGTCGTTGCCGACGGCATGGGAGGACATGCCGCGGGCGAAGTCGCCAGTGAGATGGCGGTGCGAATTGTCGCCGACGAGATCCATTCGGTCCGTGGCTTGACCGACGAGCAAGTCGCGGAGCGGATGCGCACCGCGATTCGTTCGGCGAATGGCGCGATCTTTCAGCGCACGCTGACCGAGCACGACAAGCGGGGCATGGGGACGACGGTCACCGCGCTGACGCTGTTCGAGACGCGGTTTCTCATCGGCCAGGTGGGTGACAGCCGTGCCTATCTGCTCCGCGACGGCCGGCTGAGCCAGCTCACGAAGGACCATTCCTACGTCCAGGAGCAGGTGGACGCCGGCTATCTGACTCCGGAGCAGGCCCGCACGCATCCCTACAGCAACGTGATCACCCGCTGTGTCGGGGCGAACAGCGACGTCATGCCCGATATCTACGCGGGGACGGTAAAGCCGGGGGATCTGTTCTTACTGGCGTCGGACGGTCTGACCGGAATGCTGGAGGACTATCAGCTCTCGGAGCTGCTGTCGCCTGACCGCATGCCGCAGGACGAAGTGGATGCGCTCATCGCTGAAGCCAACCGCCACGGCGGGCTGGACAACATCACGGCGATCATTGTGCGCATCGATTCGGTCGAAGCTCCCACGCAGGAAAACGTCACGACGCAGCAGAGCCCCGCCCGGCCGCGCTGAGCAGCGCACGGTGCCCGGCGAGCCGCGCCGCCACTTCTTCGCGCGGCATCGTCACCAACTCGATGATCGGACGCGCCGGAATCTCCGCCGGCTCGAGCACGAAGACACGCAGCCGCTGCGCGGAGCGATGCAGCTCCGCGGCGACGCGCGGCAGCCCCAGACTTCCCAGTCCTGGCAATGAGACGTCGAACATGTCGGGCTTGGACGGGAAATCGAGAAACAACTGATCCGCGCGCAGCCCGAGCTCGCGAGCCAGTCGCTCTTCGACGTGCTCGACGAGATCGGGATCCCGGGATGGCCAGTCGAAGGTTCCGGAGGACAATTCGGTCGCCGGAATATCGAGCGCGCGCTTGGCGAGCCGCCGCTCGCGCAGTGCACGCGCGAGGCCGGTCTGATCGTTTTGCTGCAGCTCGTGACTCAACCCGTCGTCGGTCGCGACTGCGATGTCGTCAGGAGACACTCGCCGGGCGGCGATCGCCCGGCGCACCAGACGCTTGAACATCGCCGTCGCGCTGCGCACCGCATGGTGCCAGTAGACGTTGCGATACATCTGATACTTCGCGAACAACAACGACTCGAGCGCCGCCAGCCCTTTGGAATGCAGCGCCAATCCCTCCGCGGACACGGTGAGCGAGGTGAGCAGCCGGTCCACGTCGATGACGCCGTATGGCACGCCGCACATCGTCGCGTCGCGCGAGAGATAGTCGAGCTTGTCGACGTCGAGAGATCCGGATACAAGGCCGGCGAGCGGGGACGAGCTCGTCCCCTGAATGAGCTGCAGCAGCCGTTCCGCTGAGACTCCCAGGCGCTCGAGCGTCGTCGCTAGCGCGCCCGATCGCAGATGACGGGCGGCGAGACTCTCGTGGGGGGGGAGGCCGGCTTCCTCGAGCGCGTGAGAGAACGGGTAATGGCCGATGTCATGAAGCAGCGCGGCAAGCTGGACCTCCAGCTCCTTGGTTACACGGCAGGCAAGATGGTATGCGCCCAGCGCGTGCTCAAAGCGCGTGTGCGTGGCGCCAGGGTAAACGAGAAACGCGTGACCGAGCTGTCGGACGTACCGCAGACGCTGGAATGCCGGCGTATCGATGATCGCGAGCGCCTCGGGCTCGAGGCGGATGTTGTTCCAAAGCGGGTCGCGAACGACCTCGAATTGACTCAAGTCTTCGGTCCGGCCTCCCGGACGCTCGCCGGAACGAGGTCGGCGAATTGCTCGAAGTTCTTCCGGAAGAGGGCGGTCAATTTCTTCGCCTGGGCATCGTACGCAGCAGCATCCTTCCACGTGGCGCGGGGGTCGAGGAGCGCGTCCGACACGCCGGGCACGTGCGTTGGCACTGCCAATCCGAAGACCGGCTCTTGCCGCGTACGCGCGGCGTCGAGCGTTCCAGCAAGTGCGGCGCGAATCATCGCCCGGGTGGTCTTCAGGTCCATGCGATGTCCCACGCCGTAGGGCCCACCGGTCCAACCGGTGTTGACCAGCCAGCACTGCACGTCATGTCGCGCGATCCGCTCGCCGAGCATCTTGGCGTAGACACTGGGGGGCAGGGGCAGGAACGGCGCCCCGAAGCACGCTGAGAACGTCTCCTTCGGTTCCGTGACGCCCCGCTCGGTGCCCGCGACCTTTGCGGTGTAGCCGGAGACGAAATGATACATCGCCTGTTCCGGCGCCAGTATAGCAATCGGAGGCATCACGCCAAACGCGTCGCACGTGAGGAAGACCACGTGCGCCGGGTGGCCGGCCATTCCCTCGGGAACGTGGTTCGAGATGTAGTGAATCGGATATGAGGCGCGCGTGTTTTCCGTGATCCGCTGCGAGTCCAGATCCACCGCGCCCGTCTCGGGATTCACGTCCACGTTCTCGAGCACCGTGCCGAACATCTCGGTGGTTGCATAAATCTCCGGCTCGCCCTCGCGCGACAGCCGGATCACCTTGGCGTAACAGCCGCCCTCGAAGTTGAAAATTCCATCGTCAGACCAGCCGTGCTCGTCGTCGCCTATCAGACGCCGCTCGGGATCGGCGGACAGCGTCGTCTTTCCCGTACCGGAGAGACCGAAGAAGAGCGCACAGTCGCCCTGCTTGCCCACATTGGCGGAGCAGTGCATCGAGAGCACGCCCTTCAGGGGCAGCAGGTAGTTCAGGACGCTGAAGATCGATTTCTTGAGCTCGCCCGCGTAGCGCGTGCCGCCGATCAGAATCGTGCGTTGCGCAAAACTCACGATGATGAACGT
>DATGVC010000137.1:0-6273 GCA_035300745.1 Gemmatimonadales bacterium
TACCGTGGCATCATGCCGGACGACGTCATCGCCCGAACCGACCTCGCCTATCGAACGGCGTTCTGGCGGGAACGGATCGCGGATCAAGAGTGGCCGGTCTTGCTCATTGAAGACGCGGGCGAATGCGTCGCGTTTTGTCAGATGATTCCGACGAAAGACTCCGATGACGTCGCCGAGCGTGTCGGCCACATCACTTCGCTGCACGTGTTGCCCCATCTCCGTGGCCGTGGCTACGGCCGCATGCTTGTCGATCATGTGTTCGCGGAATTCCAGCGCCGCGGATTCGCCGAGGTGACGCTGTGGGTGCTGGAAGCGAACCGCGACGCGCGCCGGTTCTACGAGAAGCACGGCTTTCATCTCGATGGAGGCACGCGTCGGTATCCTCGAACAGAGGTGCCCGAGGTGCGGTACCGCATTAGACTTCCCATTTCATGAGTTTCGCAGATCATTTTTCCGGCATTTCCGCCGCCTACGCGGCGTTCCGGCCGCGCTACCCGGACGCGTTGTTCGACTTCCTCGCGCAGGCAACGCCGGCGCACGACGAGGCATGGGACGCTGGCACGGGCTCGGGACAGGCGGCTGTCGGGCTCGCTCGGCATTTCAAGCACGTCACTGCGACCGACGCCAGCAGCGGGCAGATCGAGCATGCCACACCGGACCCACGAGTCACGTACCGGGTGTCATCCGCGGAAGCGAGTGGCCTGGAGGCGGCCTCGGTCGACTTGGTAACCGCGGCGCAGGCACTCCACTGGTTCGAGCGCCCGCGCTTTTGGGCCGAGGCCCGGCGCGTCTTGCGGCCGGCGGGGGGGGGGGTGATTGCCGTGTGGACCTACGTCATGGTCGAGATCGCACCGCCGATCGACAAGATCGTGCGGCGCTTCTACCGCGACGTCGTGGGCCCCTATTGGCCGCCGGAACGGCGAATTACCGAAGAGCGTTACCAGACCATCGAGTTTCCGTTCGCCGAATTTGCCGCGCCCAACTTCGTGATCGAGCAATCGGTGACGCTAGACGAGGTCGCCGGCTATGTCCGCACCTGGTCGGCTACCAGGCGCTTCGTGCAGCAGCACAACCAGGATCCCGTGGACGACCTCGTGACCGAGCTGTCGCCTGTCTGGGGCGCTCCACAGCAATCGCGATTGGCGCGCTGGCCGGTGGCCATGCGGGTAGGGAGGGTCGAATGAAAGACTGGATCACCAATGTCATCACGCGCGAGCTGAACGCGCTGCGCCGCGAGATCGAATCGTACCCGCGCGAGGAGGACCTGTGGGAGATTCCGGCCGGGATCGCGAACCCGGGTGGGAATCTCGCGCTCCATCTCGCCGGCAATCTCCAGTACTTCCTCGGCAATGTGCTCGGCAAGAACGGGTACGTCCGCAATCGCGATGCGGAGTTCGGCAGCCGCGACATTCCGCGCGCCGATCTGCTGCGCGAGATCGACAATGCGATCGCGGCCGTGGAGCTGGGCATGAGCAAGATGAGCGAGCAGGATCTCGCCAAGCCCTATCCCGAAAAGGTTGGCGGCGTCAACTCGACCACCGGCGCCTTTCTTGCCCATTTCGCCACGCATCTCGCCTACCATCTGGGCCAGGTGGACTACCACCGCCGCATCATGACCGGCGAAGGCAAGACCGTGAAGGCGATGGCGCTCACGGACCTCGGAGGGAAGTCGTCGTGACCACGCCTTCCCGAACCGTCGGGCGTCCGGAGCCCGACGAGATTCCGTCGCATTATGTCGGCTACATCACGCGCGTCCCCGAGCTCGATCCGGTGATCGCGTGCGCGGCTCAAATCGAGGACACGGCGACGCTGCTGCGCAGCCTCTCGGACACGGAGGCGATGTATCGCTATGACACCGGCAAATGGAGCATCAAAGAAGTCGTCGGCCATCTCGCCGACGTGGAGCGCATCATGGCCTACCGGGCGCTGCGCATCGCGCGCGGGGACACGACGCCGCTGCCGGGATTCGACGAGAACGCCTACGTCCCCGTCGCCAAGTTCGATGTGCGCTCGCTCGCCGATCTCGTCGGTGAGCTGCGCAGCGCGCGGGCCGCGACCCTCGCGCTGCTGCGCACGTTCGACGCCGATGCGTGGCGCCGCCGCGGCACGGCGAGCGGCAAGCCGGTCAGCGCGCGCGCGCTCGCGTTCATGATTCCCGGTCACGAGCGCCATCATGTCGAGATTCTGAGAACGCGGTACGGCGTGGGAGGGGTGGCATAAGGGGAGCAGCGTGGAAGCTGCTGCACAAGTAGATTGGTCACCGGACTAAACCAGGGGTATCGACGTGCTCACCACACTCGTTCTCACCGCACTGCTGCAGCAACCCACGGCGGCGCCCGCTCCTCCGCCCCCGCCAGGACCCCCAGCGCTCGAGGTCGGCGCCGTGGCGCCCGACTTCGCGATTCCCGGCGCGACGCGCTATGGGACGCTCAAAGCCCCGGTGCGGCTCAGCGACTACAAGGGGAAGACGGTCGTTCTGGCGTTCTTTTTCAAAGCCCGAACGAGTGGCTGAACGATTCAAATGAATGCGTACCGTGATCAGTACGCACAGCGCTTCAAAAACGGCCGCAACGTCGTGCTCATCGCCATCAGCGCCGATCCCGACACGGCACTCGCGTCATGGGCGCGTGACGCCGAATACCCCTTCCTGTTCGCGAGCGACACAGGGCTCGCCGTGGGGAAGAAGTACGGCGCGATCGCGCGGTATCCGGGACTGACGAACCGCAACCTATTTGTGGTGGGACCTGATGGGAAGATTGCCTACCGCGCGACCCCGTTCCGGGAGATCGATCCGACGGCGTACACGGAGCTGGGGGCGGCGATCGGGAAGTTAGTCCCAGCGGATACGACGGCCCACTAAGGCACTCGGGGGCGGCGAAGAGCAGTCTCAATCGCCGCCCCGATATTCTGGTCGGCACCGACGCCGGTGTAAACGACCTTCCCTTTCGTATCCAGGACCGCGATGTAGGATGTCGATGGAGCTTCGAACGCCCTGACCGCCGCACCATTTCCATCCCAGAGGAATGTGAAGGGCATTGGATCGCGCTCGAGATGCCGGCGCACGCTGTTCTTCGTCTGATTCACCGCGACCGCAACGACCAGAAACGCGACCCGGTCGCCGTACTGCTTCTGCGCCGCCTCCATCCGCGGCAAGAGCTCGGCGCAGATCGGGCACCACGTTGCCCAGAATTCCACGATGACCGGCTTCTTGCCGATCCACTGCGACAACGCCACCGAATCGCCGTTGAGGCTCTCGAGCGTGACCGCGGGAAGGGTTTGACCAACGGGAATCCCAATGACATCCTGCCCGCGGAGCAACGCGGGGAACAACAAAAGGAGCCCAAGGCACAGCGCTTTTACCATACCTGCCCCGCCTTCACGAAGTAGTACTCAGCCATGAGCAGTAGAACCACGCCGGCGACCCTTTTGATCCACGACATCCATGCACCGGCCCGGGGGAGCGCCGCGAGTGCACCTGAAAAGAATCCGACCACAACGAGCAGCGCCGACATGCCCAGCGAGAATACGAAAAGGTACAGGAACCCGAGCACGGCGCTGCGCGTCGTCGCGACCCAGGTGAGCACCGCGGCGAATGCCGGCGCCCCGCACGGCGCCGCGACGAGTCCCGACGTCGCGCCGAGGAGAAATACGGCCGGATAAGAGCCGCCGCCCAGGCTTCCGGCCCAGGCGGCGAGTCGCGCGGGCAGCCGCACGGGAATGACTTCGAGCATCGCGAGGGCAAAGACGAGCAGCAGGTTGCCGATGATGAGCCGGGCCCAGAAGCTCGCGCCGATCGTGCCGAACAGAGAGCCCGTCATGCCGGCGATCATGCCGAGCAGCGCGTAGAACAGCGCGAGCCCGCTCACGTACGTGAGCGTCAGGCCCAACGTGCGCCGCCGCGTGCGTCCTTCGACGTTGACACCCGCGAGCGTGCCCGCGGTGATCGGAATCATCGGATAGATGCAGGGATTGAGACTCGTCACCACTCCGGCGACGAACAGCAATCCTATGGCGGCGAGCGGTTGATTTTGCAACGCGTCGGAGATTCCCACGGGCGGGATAATAACTACTTTCCTCCGCGTGAGTCGAACCGCACTCCTTGCCGGCGCGACCGGTCTGGTCGGTAGTCATGTCCTCGAGTTCCTCCTCGCCGACCCGGACTGGTCGCGCGTGGTGACCGTGGGTCGCCGCACCACGTCACAGCACCACGAGAAGCTCGAGCAACGCGTGCTGGACCTCGGCGAGCTCGAGACGGTGAGCGACTTGTCGCATGTCAACGACGTGTTCTGTTGCCTGGGGACCACTATCAAGCAGGCAGGGTCACAACCGGCGTTTCGCTTGGTCGATCACGCTTTCGTGGTGGGACTGGCGCGCGCCGGGTTGCGCGCGGGCGCCACCCAGTTCCTGCTCATCAGCGCCATCGGTGCCGATCCCCACTCCCGCGTCTTCTACAGCCGCGTCAAAGGCGAAACGGAGGCGGCCATCCGGAAGCTTCCCTACCGCGGCATCCAGATTTTCCGTCCCTCACTTCTGCTCGGCGAGCGCCCCGAGTTTCGGTTGGGCGAGCGGATCGCGATGCTCGGCGCGCCACTGCTGCCCGTGCTGCTCGTCGGCAGGTTGCGACGCTATCGCCCAATTCAAGCGGCGACGGTCGCGCGGGCGATGGTCAACATCGCGCATGAATCGCCCCGTGGCCCCAATGTGTTCGAGTACGACGGAATGCGGGCCAGCACGGTATGACCACCGATCCATTTCTCGCCGCCGCCATCGCCGAAGCAGAACAGGGTTTGCGCGAAGGCGGCATCCCGATCGGATCGGTGATCGTGTCGCAGGGCAAGATCATCGGTCGCGGTCACAATCGCAGAGTGCAAAAAGGGAGCGCCGTGCTCCACGGCGAGATGGACGCGCTCGAGCACGCCGGCCGGCAACCCGCGTCCGTGTATCGGGCCGCGACCCTCTACACCACGCTCTCGCCGTGCGCGATGTGCAGCGGCGCCATCCTCCTATACGGGATCCGGCGCGTGATCATCGGCGAGAACAAGACGTTTCTGGGCGAGGAAGCGCTGTTGTCCAGTCGGGGCGTTGCACTCGAGGTGCGTCAGGATCCGACCTGCATCCGCGTGATGACCGAGTTCATCCGGACGCACTCCGAATTGTGGAACGAGGATATCGGCGTCTAACGAGGCCTCAGTTGTTCGCTAGCTTAGTGGCCATGCGCCCTATACTCCTGCCCTTCATCGCTCTTGGCCTCGCCACCACGCTCCACGCCCAGTCCCGCCGGCTCGACGCCGAGGTCGACCGCCGCGCCGCGCAGGTCCAGGGGAAGGTCGTCGCGTGGCGGCGCGACATCCACGAGCATCCCGAGCTCTCCAATCGCGAGACGCGGACCGCCGAGCTCGTCGCGCAGCATCTGCGATCCCTCGGCCTGGAAGTCCGCACCGGGGTCGCTCATACCGGCGTCGTCGGCGTGCTGCGCGGCGGCAAGCCGGGCCCAGTCGTCGCACTGCGCGCCGACATGGACGCGTTGCCCGTCACGGAAGAGATCGACGTTCCCTTCGCGTCCAAAGTGCGCGCCACGTACAACGGCCAGGACGTCGGCGTCATGCATGCCTGCGGTCACGATACGCACACCGCGATGCTCATGGGCGTCGCCGAAGTGCTGGCGGGGATGCGCAACGATCTCCCCGGAACGGTCAAATTCATCTTCCAGCCGGCGGAAGAAGGCGCACCGGCGGGTGAGCGGGGCGGCGCCGCGTTGATGATCGAGGAAGGCGCACTCGACGATCCCAAGCCCAGCGCGATCTTCGGCCTGCACGTGTTCCCGTATCCTGCCGGCGAGATCCGCTACCGGCCGGGCGGCACCATGGCGAGCGCAGACGCTTTCCGCATCGTGGTGCGGGGCCGCCAGACCCATGGTGCGCTGCCCTGGGCGGGCATCGATCCCATCGTGATCGCGTCGCAAATCGTACTCGGCCTGCAGACGATCGCGAGCCGTCAGGTGGATGTGACGGCGGCACCGGCGATCGTCACCGTGGGAGCCATCAATGGCGGCGTCCGCTTCAACATCATTCCGGACAGCGTGGTGATGATCGGGACGATTCGCACCTTCGATACCGCCGTCCGCAACGACATCCACCAACGCGTGCACCGCACGGCGGAATCGATCGCGCAGAGCGCCGGCGCGACTGCCCAGGTCGTGATCGACACTACGACGGCGGTGACCTACAACGATCCGGCGTTGACCGAGCGAATTCTTCCGACGTTGCGTGAGGT
>DATGVC010000138.1:0-2089 GCA_035300745.1 Gemmatimonadales bacterium
CTTGTGGCAGCCGGTACAGCCGGCGCCGCGGATGATCGTCATGGGGTCGGTGCTGCCGCCGGCGATACCAGGACCTGAGCTACTCGCTGCGGGCGACGCCGGCGCATTCGCCGGTGGAATGTCCGACGCGGTCACATCTACTGTCCCGCCCTGCGACTCGAGGAACGCAACCAGCGCCCAGATCTGCTGCGGCGAGAGAATCCGACCCATCTCGGGCATGATCGGCTCATACCCCGGCACGACGAATGCACGCGGACTCGTGAGCGACTCGTAGAGGTAGGCCTTGCAGTCCTTGCCGGGCTCACGCTTGCCGCAGCGCGCCCCGATGGGGCCCAGCCCTTTTTCGTCCGTCAACAGATTCGGTGCGCGCGTACCGAGGCCGTGACACGCCGTGCAGCCGCCCGCGCCGTGATAGAGCTGGTCGCCGGCGCTGACCAGCTGCTCCGGTGTGACGTTCGAGCCGAGGGTCAACGCGTGCGGCACTTCCGACTGCACCTGGGGAATCTTGTTCGCGATCAGGGTGTAGAGCGCGAGCGTGCCGAGCACCACGCCGAGGATGCGGAGATTATTGGCCCACATGCGGCGCCTCCACGGTCGACGGCACGAACGTCGACTTCTCGGCGAGTCCCCCGAGCCAGAAGATGAAGGCGACGAGCGAGAGGAAGATCAGCACGCAGGTGCTGATCATGATTGCCGCATACCCTAAAGCTGGCGTCGCGGCATAGGGCGTCATGTCCTGCATCACCTGATACACGTGCCAGTGCTGGCGAATGCCGCTGCGCGCGAATCCCATCAGTCCCATCAGCCACGTGAACGTGACCGCGAGGATGAAGAGCGCGTACTGCGAGCGCGGCGGCATCTTGCCCCACTGGATCGCGCCGAGCGACCGCGCGCCGCGCGCCATGAGTACGTCGATGATCGTGACGAAGACAATGCAGGCGAGGACCGCGCCGACCTGGTAGACCGAATACCCGATCCGGACGATCGCCTCCACGAAATAGCCGCGAATCCCGAAGAACAGCACGATGGTGGCGGCGATCACGAACATGCCGGCCTGGATGCGGGTGCCGGTCTTCGCCCACGGCACGATCGGCTTGATGTTGGCGCGCCGATACAGTAGGAAGGAAAGGAACGTCGCGAGAATCATCAGATTGACCGCGGTGTTCTTCGCGCTCATGACGCCGAGTGCGCCGAGGAACGGATGGTGCGAGCCGCCCATCGCCGCGAGCTCGCGCGAGTCCGCGATCATCGTATGCGGCGTGCCCCACACCAACGCGCCGAGTACGAGCACGACCAGCAGCCATTTCGTGTACGGCTGGTACCGCTCCGCACCGGGAATGCGTCCCATCCCGATCCAGAGGTAATAGTTGCCGGTGAGGAACAGCACCGCGATCAGGAAGGCCTGGATCACCCACAGCCAGCTCATGAAGCCGCCCATCATCGTGATGCCCAACGATTGGTCGTATTGATAGATCTCGCGGCCCAGCCAATAACCCGCGAACGGCAGCACGATCAGCGCCGAGATGGCGATGAAGTTGCCGACGTACCCCATCCAGTCGTAGTGCGCGCGCTCCTCGTCGGTCTTGGCGGCGAGGAAGCGATAGCTCGCGTACGCGCCCACGATCGCGCCGCCGAACACGACGTTGCCGATCAAACGGTGAATGTTGATCGGCATCCAGGTGTGGTTGAGGATCGCGTGCCAGAGCTTGATGCTGGCGGGCGACGTCTCCGGCGTGATGTCGCGCGGCGGCGTCATCATATAGGTGAGCCACGAGTCGGCGATGAACATCACGATCGTGCCCCAGACGTTCAGGAGAATGCCGAGACACCAGTGCACGATCTTCGCCCGGCCGTACTTCCAGCGGTCCCAGCCGTAGTAGTAGAGGTACAGCGTGAACGACTCGAGGAAGAAGATCGAGACGTATACCCACATCGACGGGCCGAAAATCGCCGTCATGTAGGCCCAGAACTTCGGATACAGCGTGGCCAGCAGGAAGACGAAGACGGCGCCCCAGATTGCCGTCGCGCTGTACGCGATCAGCAGGAGCCGCGTGAACTCCTTCGACAGCCGGTCGTAGCGCTGGTCTTT
>DATGVC010000139.1:0-5096 GCA_035300745.1 Gemmatimonadales bacterium
TCTACGCCCTGACGCTCGGCGAGTTCATCGAAGGCGAGGACGGCGCGGAAGAGATGCCGGTCTCGATGGCGTCACCGCTCGGGAAAGCGTTGCTGGGTGGAAAGGTCGGGCAGAAGGTGGACATCACACTCCCGATGGGCAGGCGCAAGCTCAAGATCGTGAGCTTGGATACGGTGCATGATCTGGCGAGCTCTTGACTAAAACGTTTTGATGTTGTCACTTACACACCGGAACGAATGATCGAACAGCTGGGAGAGCCACCGATGTCGATACGTCTCCTGACCGCTACGGCGGTCTTCTTGCTTTTCGCCCCTCTGGCAACGCTGACGGCGCAAGGCGATCCCGATCGCACCGTCGCGGGGGGCGGCAATTTTCCCGCCAGCTGGCACGTCCGCACGGAGACGAACCGTCAGACCGGGCAGCCCGCGCCGCTCGAGAACGTCAAGTTCACGAATATGGGCGACGGCCTGCATACCACGGTCGGACCCGCGGCGATCTATTGGCGTGATCGCGACACCATCTCCGGGAACTACCACGTCGTCGCAAAGCTGACTCAGATGAAGAACCCCACGCATCCCGAAGCATTTGGCATCCTCATCGGCGGCAAGAACCTCGCGGACTCCGGGCAGAGCTATACATACTTCCTGGTGCGGCCGATCGACGGGATGTACTCGATTCGCCGGCGCCCCAGTTATGCCGGCCGTCCGGTCGCGGTCGTCGAATGGACCGCCAGTGACGCCGTCACCAAGGCCGACTCCAGCGGTAAGGCCACGAACGAGCTCAGCATTCAGGCGCAGGGCGGCAAACTGAAGTTCATGGTCAACGGCAAAGAGGTCTACACGGCCGACGCCGCGAACCTCGACGTGAACGGGGTCGTGGGCTACCGCGTCAACCACAATCTCGACGTCCACTTGGGGCCGCTCGGGATTCACAAACTGTGACCGCCTTGAACCCAACGGCCGACGAAGATCGCTTTTCGTTCACGCCGTTCACCCGGCATCCCTTTTTCACGCACGTCAACCGCTGGGTTCTGGAGCGCGTGATTGGTCCGGGCCGTCAGGTGATCGTGGACCTCGGCTGTGGCCCTGGCGCCGTCACGGAGCTCATCCTCGAGCGCGTGCAGGGCCAGCAGCCGCCGCCGCACGTCATCGGTGTCGATCCCTCGCCGTCCGCGCTGCAAAAGGCACGGGCGGCCATTTCATCGAAGCTGGCCGAGTTCGTCCAGGGCAGCGCGGAGTGGCTGTCGAAGCTCGTCAAGTCCGCCGACACGGTTGTATTCCTGAACGCCATCCACTTGATGCCCGACAAGGAGCAGGTGCTGAAGGAGATTCGACGTGTGCTGAAGCCCGGGGGTCTGCTCGCCTTCAATAGCACGTTCTTCGCGGGCGCCTATGTCGAAGGGACGAGCGGCTTCTGGCGTCGCTGGATCGTGCGCTCGGTCCAAGCGCTGCGGGAGAAAGGCATCGAGGTCAAGCACGATGGCCACGCCGCCGCGATGGAGTGGTTTTCCGCCGAGCAATACAGGGCCGCATGTATCGCCGCCGGACTTCGTCCCACCACGGTCGAGCTGCTGCGCGTTGACATGACGGCCGCGGCCCTCGCGGATATCGGCCGCTTTTCACTCTTCATCGAGGGAGCGCTGCCCGGCGCGCCGCTCGAAGAGGGGTCCGAGGCGTTGCAGACGGGCCTGGCGCGCACCATGGAAGAGCTCAAGGTGGATTCGGTGCCCCGGCACTGGTTGGAGGTTGTGGCGGAAGCAGTGTAAAGCGGAGTTTGCGGTGGGCCTCTCGTAGCGCAGTCTCGACGACCGCCGGCGTTTCTCCTCTCGCAAAAATAAATCCCGGATACCGCGAGCCTTCGGGGAACGGCACCAGCCGTTCGCCCGGATGAGCCGTGATCTGGACGTCATCAATCAGCGGCACCGCCTTCGCCGCGTCGACCCCTGACACTTCTTGCAGCGTCCCCGCTCCCGGAATGGGAATCATCATGACGCCTGCAGCCAGCCGCTCCCGCTGTAATGACGGGATCGGCATCCCGAGCGCGTGACGCAAGATGATCTCCTCCAACGTGACACCCTTCCCGCTTCCCCCTTCGCCGAATTTCAGCACCGCCGAGCAGCGCCCGCCGATGGGCCGGGCAGCCAGCTCGATCAGCCAGGGTCCGCGCTCGTTATAGCGCAGCTCGGCGTGCACCGGGCCATCGACAATCCCTAACGCGCGCACGGCGCGATCTGCGCAGTCTTTGATGGCTGATTGCAATCCGGCGGGGACACTCGACGGCGTGACGTAGATCGTCTCCTCGAAGAACGGCCCGTCGAGCGGATCAGGCTTATCGAACACTGCCAGGACATGCAGCCGGCGATTGACCACCAATCCTTCCACCGCGACTTCGTAGCCCGGTATGAACTCCTCGACGAGATACTGGCGCGCCCGATCTCCGCACGCCGCGGCGGTCTCGGGGTCCGCAAGTATCGCTCGCAATCGGGCGTGCGCGGACACGAACGATTGCGCATTGTCGGCGCGGATGACGCCACGCGAAGCCGACAGGCGCACGGGCTTGAGGACACAGGGGTACGAAATCGCTTTCGCAATTGTCGCAGGATCTTCCTCGACGTTCCGCAGCATGAAGCGCGGGATGGGTACCGTCGCCTGCGCCAGGAGCTCCCGCTGGAGGTATTTATCGCTCGCGGCTATCGCGGCGTGAACTGGATTGCCTTTTAGCTGGAGCTTCGTAGCGATCGCCGCGGCCACGAGCGCCGTCCTGTCGTCCACGCCCACGACACCGTTGATCGGATACTGCTTCGCGAACACCCGCACGGCGTCTGCCGCGCGCTCGGGCTGCTCGAAATCGAGAGTGAGAAGACCTGCGGGGTTCGCGGCCTCGAGTGTGCTCGCCTGCTCGGAGGCGACCGTCAGCTCAACGCCGATCTGCCGCGCAGCCTCCACGAACGCCGCGGTGCGGTACGTCGTGGTGGGCAGCAACAGCAGCAGGCGCGGGGTTATTTCTTGGAGGCCTGGAAGTAGGGGTTCGCGCCCGAGGTGTGATCGGTGATGTCGACGATACCGCGGACCGCGGGCACAAGCTGCGCGAGCATCCCCTCGATCCCCTGGCGCAGCGTGACGTCGGCCATGCCGCAGCCCTGGCATCCGCCGCCCATGCGCAGCATCACGACGGCATCCTGCACGTCGATGAGCTCGACGCGGCCGCCATGGCGCGCCACCATCGGGTTCACCTGCTCGTCGAATACCCTCGCGACCTGCTCGTAGAGCGCGTCGTCGTTGACCGCGCCGGGCGGCTTCGGACTGGCGGCCACCGGCACATCGCTCGCCAACGCGGTACGAATTGCCGTCCCGACCGGCTTCCCGACGGCCTGCCACGGCGCGGGTGACTGCTTCACGACGGTGACGATGTTCCCGGACACGATGAGCTCGCTGACGGACAGACCCGGGACGGCGAAGATCGCTTCCGCCAGCGGCGAACCTTTCGCCTCGTCCGGCGTCGTAAACCGGCGTACTCCGCCGGCCAGCACCGGGACGCTCACGACGAACTTGCAGCGCTGCGCGTCGATCGGCTCGGCGGTGATCCGGATGTCAGCCGCCGCCATTGCGCATCTCTCGCGCGGCCGCGACCATGTTCTTGAGCGCGGCCAGCGTTTCTTCCCAACCGCGCGTCTTGAGCCCACAGTCGGGGTTCACCCAGATCTGGGCGCCGTCCAGCACTCGCGTCATGCTCTTCAATGCGCCGGTGATCTCCGCGACGGGCGGCACACGCGGCGAGTGGATGTCGTAGACACCAGGGCCGATCTCGTTGGGATACTTGTAGTGCTCGAATCCCTGCAGCAGCTCCGAGCCGGAGCGGGCGTTCTCGATCGAGATCACATCCGCATCCATGCGCTCGATCACCTGCAGCACGTCGTTGAACTCGCTGTAGCACATGTGCGTGTGAATCTGCGTGCTGTCGCGCACCCCCGCGGTCGCCAGGCGGAAGGCGTCTACCGCCCACTGCAGGTAGGCGGCCCAATCGGCGCGCCGCAGCGGCAGTCCTTCGCGCAGGGCGGGCTCATCGATCTGGATCACGCGGATGCCCGCCGCCTCGAGATCGATCACCTCGTCGCGAATGGCCAGCGCGACCTGTTTGGCCGTTTCCGCGCGCGGCTGGTCGTCGCGGACGAACGACCACTGCAAAATCGTCACCGGCCCGGTCAGCATCCCTTTCATCGGACGCTGTGTCAGGGACTGGGCGTACCTGCTCCAGCGCACCGTCATCGCGCGCGGGCGTGAGACGTCGCCAAAGATGATCGGCGGCTTTACGTAGCGAGTCCCGTAGGACTGCACCCAGCCATGCTCGGTGAATGCGAATCCGGCGAGCTGCTCGCCGAAATACTCGACCATGTCGTTGCGCTCGAACTCGCCATGCACGAGCACGTCGAGCCCGATCTCTTCCTGGAGCGCAACGGTCTTCTGGATCTGGGCCTCGATAAAACGCTCGTACTCCTCGGCGGCGATCTGCTTGTCGTTCAACTTGCGTCGCGCCGCCCGCACGTCCGTCGTCTGCGGGAACGATCCGATCGTCGTTGTGGGGAAGCGCGGCAAATTCAGCTGCGCCGTCCGGCGCGCGGCGTACGGCGCGCCACGCACGCGGTCCTTTTCGGTGACCGATCCGGCCCGGCGCTGCACCGTGGCGCTGTTGATGCGCTTGGACGCGCGACGCGACTGCGCGGCCCGGCTGCTGCTCTCGACCGCGGTCCGATCGGCCTTGGCCAGCGCGACGACCTCCTGAAGCTTCTGCTTGGCGAACGCCAGCCAGCTCTTCAGCTCCGGATCGAGCTTTGTTTCAAGATCGAGGTCGAGCGGCGTGTGCAACAGCGAGCAGGACGGCGCCACCCACAGCCGGTCCTTCCCGGCCTTCGCCGCCGCGCGCTCGAGCAACCCGGCTTGCTTCTCGAGATCCGACCGCCAGACGTTCCTGCCGTCAATCACACCGGCGGACAGGACGCGTCCCTTCGGCCAGGCGGCGAGCAGCGGATCGAGCTGCTCGGGCGCGCGGACCAGGTCGACGTGCAGCCCCTGGACGGGCAGCGCGAGCGCCGTCGCCAG
>DATGVC010000140.1:0-3212 GCA_035300745.1 Gemmatimonadales bacterium
CGGGCCCGGCTCGCCAACGGAAGGATCACCTTCACCGACGGCCCCTTTACCGAGGCGAAGGAAGTCATCGGCGGCTATGCGATCTACAATGTCGGGTCGAAGAAGGAAGCGCTCGAGTGGACTCGGGCGTTCCTGGAGGCGCACATCGGGCTCTGGGACCAGGAGCTGGAAGTCGAAGTCCGGCAGATGATGGATGACCCCTCAGCAGGCTGCTGATGCCATCGATGCGGTCTGGCGGATCGAATCCGCCAGACTCATCGCTGGTCTCGCGCGAATCGTTGGCGATGTCGGGCTCGCCGAGGATCTGGCGCAGGACGCGCTCGTCGCCGCCCTGGAGCAGTGGCCCGAGTCGGGTGTGCCCGACAATCCGGGCGCCTGGCTCATGGCGACCGCCAAGCATCGCGCGATCGATCACCTGCGCCGCGGCAAGATGCAGGACAGGAAGCACGAACATCTCGGTCGTGAGCTCGACGAGCGCCAGGTCAGTCCGGAGTCCGCACTGGCGGCGGCGATCGACGACCACGTGGGCGACGACTTGCTGAGCCTGATCTTTACGGCGTGTCACCCCGTCCTCACCACCGAGGCGCGTGTCTCTCTGACGCTGCGACTGCTTGGTGGACTGACGACCGACGAAATTGCGCGCGCGTTTCTCGTCCCGAAGGCAACGATTCAGCAGCGGATCGTCCGCGCCAAGCGCACGCTGGCGGCCGCGCGCGTGCCGTTCGAGGTCCCGCGCGGCGCCGCATTGGCGCAGCGGCTCGAGTCGGTGCTCGAAGTCATCTATCTCATCTTCAATGAGGGCTACTCGGCGACGGCCGGCGACGAGTGGGTGCGACCGGAGCTGTGCGAAGATGCGCTCCGCCTCGGCCGCATTCTCGCCGAGCTGGCACCGGCGGAGGCGGAGGTACACGGAGTCGTCGCGCTGATGGAGATCCAGGCGTCGCGGCTGCGCGCGCGGGTGGGGCCGACCGGCGAGCCGATTCTGTTGCTGGACCAGGACCGCGGGCGGTGGGATCATCTGCTCATCGGGCGCGGTCTCGGGGCGCTGGAGCGCGCGGAAGCGCTGGGCGGCGCCTACGGACCCTACACGCTCCAGGCCGCGATTGCCGCCTGTCACGCGCGGGCCCGGACCGCCGACGAGACCGATTGGACGCGCATCGTGGCGCTGTACGACGCCCTCGCTCAGTTGCTGCCGTCGCCAGTTGTGGAGCTGAACCGCGCGGTGGCATTGGGAATGGCGTTTGGCCCGGCGGCGGGACTGGAGGCCGTGGATTCGCTGACCACGGACCCGGCGCTGGCCGGTTATCATCTTCTGCCGAGTGTGCGCGGGGATCTTCTCGCCAAACTCGGCCGTTTCGAGGAGGCGCGCGCGGAGCTCACGCGTGCCGCAGAGCTCACGCAGAACGCTCGTGAGCGCGAACTGCTGCTCAAAAAACTGGAGGCTCTGTGAAAAAGGAGTGGGCCCCGCAACTGCTGAGCATTCTCAGAATCGTCGTCGCGTTCCTGTACTTCCAAGTGGGGTCGGCAAAGTGGTTCGCCTTCCCGGCCGCGATCATGCCGGGTGGTGGCACGGCGCCGGGGGGATCGCTGGTGTGGTTCGCCGGTGTCATCGAGGTCGTCGGGGGCACATTCTTCTTGCTGGGCCTGTTCACGCGTCCCGTGGCGTTCATTCTCTCCGGCGAAATGGCGTTCGCGTACTTCATCGGCCACGCCGGTCATGGCTTCTGGCCGGTCTTGAATCAGGGCGCGCCGGCCGTCTTCTACTGCTTCACCTTCCTCTATTTCTCGGCTGCCGGAGCGGGTCCGTGGAGTCTGGACGCCGTTCTCGCGCAGCGACGCTCGGCGATTCCGGTCAGCTGAGTGACCGAAACCGCGTCGCGCTACGACCGATCAATCGTAGAGGGGCCTTTACGCCCCGCGGTTTGGAAAATCGCGTGGCCGACCATGCTCACGAACGCGATCGGCGGGCTGCAGGGCATCGTCGACCACGTGCTGGTCGGCAATCTGGTGGGCTACCAGGCGAATGCCGCGATCGGCGTCAGCTGGCAGATCTTTCTCGTCGTCATCGTCTTCATCTCCTCCCTGTTTACCGGGATGAGCGTACTGGTGGCGCGGTTCGCCGGAGCGGGGGAACCCGACAAGGTCGATCGCGTCGTGTATCAGGCGTTTCTCACCGCGATCGGTCTGTCGTTGGGCATCCTGGCCCCCGTGGGCTACTTCGCGGCGCCCTGGCTGCTGAATCTGGTCAACGCGGCGCCGGCGGTGCAGGTCGAGGCGCTGCCGTACCTGCGGATCATGTTCGGCTTCTCGAGCGGCATGATGATTTTTTTCATGCTGGGCGGCGCGCTGCGCTCGGCGGGTGACGCACGCACGCCGATGCTGCTCGGCATCGCGATGACCGTCTTGAATCTCCTGTTGAACATCGTGCTCATCCGCGGGCTCGGACCGATTCCGGCGTTCGGGACGCGCGGCTCGGCGATGGGCACGTGTATTACCGGCGGGCTCGTGGCGGCCTACGCGCTCTGGAAACTGTGGACCGGCGGATGGGTGGTCGCCTTCCCACGCGGGCGCGGGCTTGGGCCCGACTGGACGATCATCCGCGAGTTGTTCCGCTTCGGATTGCCGACGGGGATCCAGGGCATCGCGATGAACATCGGCGGCGTGTTGATGCTGTCGTTCATCGGCTCGCTGGCACAGAGCGCCGCGGCGCAGGCGGCGTTTGCGGTGTCGTACACGGAGCTGTTCTCACTGATCACTTGGACGTCCGTGGGATTGATGGGCTCGGCGGCGGCGGTGGCGGGCCAGAACCTCGGTGCGCGACATCCCGATCGTGCCAACGAAGCGGTGCACGTCGCTGCGCGCTACGGTCTGTCGGTGGCGTTGTTCGTCGGGTTGCTCTTTGCCTTTCTGCCGCGCCAACTGCTTGCCGTCTTTGGAATGCATGACCCCGTCGTCGTGGACATCGGGGTCCAATTGCTCCGCGTGCTGAGCGTCTCGGGATTGTTCATCACGGTCGCCCTGGCATTCACAGGGGGACTGCAGGGGACCGGGGATACGAAGAGCCCGCTGTACATCTCAATGATTTCGCAGATCCTCGTGCCGCTCGGCATCTGCTTCGTCATTCAACAGACCGGCACGCTCGATCCGATCGACATCTGGCTGGCGATACTCGCCGGGCACGCGACGCGCTGCGTCTTGAGTGTGCTGCGGTT
>DATGVC010000141.1:0-5428 GCA_035300745.1 Gemmatimonadales bacterium
GTGGGATCGGTCACGTTGTGCAGATCGGCCAGGCGCGTTCCGATGAGCTCGCGCGCCTCGGTGTATCCGTACATGCGCGCCATCGCGTCGTTGCATTCCGCGATGCGTGCGCCCTCATACAGCCGATCGATCTGCTCTTCGTCCGGTAGTTTGATCGGGACCGGAGGGTCGACTTCCAGGCGCGAGACGCCCTCGGAGCTTTGGGCAATGAATGAGCGGTACCGCTCTTCCGCGCGCTTTCGCTCCGAGACGTCCATGCCGATGGCCAGCCAGCCGCCCCCCGTGAGCGGCGCATTCGCCCAGATCGTATCGAGGATCACGCCCCGTCTGGTGCGAGTCTGGAAGTCCGTCCATTCGCCCACCGGTTTCCCGATGGAGTCGCGCAGGCGTTGCCGTTCAGCGGGATCGGGATACAGGTCTGTGAAAATGTCGCGCTCGCGCGCTGCGGCGATGTCGTACCCCAGGGTCCGCGTCCATTCGCGATTCCCCCACTCGATGCGGCCCTCCTCGTTCAGGAACACGAGCATCACGGGGATGTTGTCCACGATCCGCTGCAACAACTCGCTCTGCTCGCGCCAGGCGTCCTCGACGCGCTTGCGCTCGATCGCCATCGCCATCTGCGACGAGACGAACGTCAGGATGTCGCGCTCGCTCTCTCCGTAGCGCACGCCCTCGGAATACGTCTGCGTCACGACGACGCCGATGGTGCGATCCTTGACCTTGAGCGGAACACCGAGCCAGTCGATCGACGGAGCGCCGATCAACTCCGCTTCGCCGGCGTCGACGAGCTCCTCGTACACCTCGGGAGTGGCGAGCAGCGGCTGGCCGGTGCGCAGCACGTACTCGGTGAGTCCTTTGCGCAGCTTGCGCGGCGCGATGTCGCGCGCGGTGTCGTATTCGTCCACGAAGTAGGGGAACTCGAGGCGGTCGTGCTCGGCATCGTAGAGCGACACGTAAAAGTTCTGCGCCGGCATCAGCTCGCCCACGATCTCGTGAATCGCGCGCAGCAGCTCCTGCAGATTGTCGGCGGCGTTCGCCGTGTGCGAGATACGGTACACCGCTTCCTGGACACATTCGGCACGCCGCCGCGCCGTGACGTCGCGGAAGCTCCACACCCGGCCCACCGCGCGTCCGTCCAGCCGCAGCGGAATCGAATACCGCTCGAAGACCCTGCCGTCCTTGAACGTGAGGATGTCGAAGCTGTCGGCGTCGGGTGCGGCGTAGAGCTCCCGGACCTTCGCCACGAATTGCTGTGGATCAGTGAGCTGCTCCTGCACGTGCGTGATGAGCCGCGCGTCATCCTTGGTCGCGATCAGCTCGAGCGGAATACGCCACAGCTCGCCGAAACGGCGATTCTGCGACACGACGCGGCCCTCGAGATCGACGACCAGGATCCCGTCGGCCGTGGATTCGAGCGTGGACTGCAGGACGGAGACGGTGAGCGAGTCCGCGACCCTACGGGGTTTCTTCGCCCTTGGGTTTGCCTTGGCCTTCTTGGGGGCGGTCGAACGGCGTGCTGCCATGGCCCGAATCTACGGGTAGCGGGTCCGGTGACCAGCCTCACGGGTTCGGCGGGGACTCGCATCTAGCTTTCGATCCCTTTCCACCGCACGGAGCAGGGGTGCGACCGAAGCGGTTCCACTGGCTGGGCGTCGAGGAATCGAGCCGCGCCGAGCAGCAGCTGCGCGCGGCGGCGCGCCAACAGGAAGCGGTTGCGCACCTGGGCCAGCAGGCGCTCGCCGGCGTGGCGCGGGCAGACCTGTTTGATACCGCCGCGAAACTCGTGGCCCGGGGTCTGGACCTCGCGTTCAGTGAGGTCCTCGAGCTGAAGCCGGAGCACCGCAGCCTGCTACTGCGGTCGGGCGAAGGCTGGCACGAGGACTGCGTCGGCAAGACACTGGTGACCGCCGACGCCGGGGCGCTCGCCGGGTGCGCCCTCAACGCCGCCGGCCCCATCGTCATCGCAGATCTCCCCACCGAAATCCGCTTCAGCGCACCGCCCCATCTCGAGGAACACGCGATCGTCAGCGGCGTCTGCGTTGTGGTGCAGGGCCGCGAGCGTCCCTGGGGTGTGCTCGGCGCCTACAGCGCGCAGCCACGGGAGTTCAGCGGCCCTGACGTGCTGTTTGTACAGGCGCTTGCCCACGTGCTCGCTACTGCGCTGGAGCGCGGGCGGGTGGAGGAGGCCCTGCGCAAGAGCGAGGAGCACTTCCGCTCACTGACGGAAAACGCCTCGGACATCGTCACGATTCTTGGCGACGACGGCATCCTCCGCTACGTGAGTCCGTCGGTGCAACGGTTGCTGGGTTATGGCGCCAGCGAGTTGCTGGGACGCAGCGCATTCGAGTTCATCCATCCCGACGATCTCGCGCCGGTCATGGAGGCGCTGGCCGACGCGATACAGCGGCCCGGTTCGCCGCAGACGGCGACCTTTCGATTCAAGCACGCCGACGGCACATGGCGAGTGCTGGAGTCGATCGGTCAGGCGAAACTCGATCAGCCCAACGCCTACAGCGTGATCGTGAACTCCCGTGATGTCACTGAGCGCGTGCACCAGGAAGAGATCCTCCACACCAGCAAGCAGCGGCTCCGCACCGTCGTCGCGGGCTCACCGGTCATTTTGTTTTCTCTCGATCCGAAGGGTGTGTTCACCCTTGCCGAGGGAAAGGGGCTGCACTCGCTCGGCGTGCGGCCGGGGATGTTGATGGGCAAGTCGTTCTTCGAGCTGCTCGGCGACGTGCCGCAGGCGGTTGCCGACGTTCGCCGGGCGCTGGCGGGAGAGTCGGTGACGGCACGGGTCGAGTTGTTCGGATTCGAGTTCGAGGCGCAGTACTCACCGGTGCGGGAGCGGGACGGCTCCATCTCCGGTGTCGTAGGCGTCGCGACCGACATCACGGAACGGCGCCGGGCGGAGCAGGCGCTGCGGCGCGCCGACGCGGCCAGCCGCACGCTGGTTCAACAGGCCCCGTTCGGAATTTTCCGCGCGACGCCGGAAGGCGCATTCCTCTCGGTGAACCCCGCGCTCGTCGAAATGCTGGCGTATGAGACGGAGGCGGAGCTGCTGAGCCGCCATCTCGACCGGGACGTGTTCAAGGAGCCGGCGGCGCGCATGCGCTACCTGGCGCAGATGAACGACGCGGCGGGTGCCGTGGAAACACAGGCGGTGTGGCGGCGCAAAGACGGCGAGGCAATCACGGTGCGTCTGTACGGCCGCTCGGTCCGCTATGAGGATGGCCGGGTCGAGTGCCACGAAGTCTTCGCCGAAGATGTCAGTGAGCGACGCGGCCTGGAAGAGCAGCTCCGTCAGGCACAGAAGATGGAAGCGATCGGCCAGCTCACCGGTGGTATCGCGCACGACTTCAACAACCTGCTGACGATCATCCTGGCCAACGCCGAGCTGCTGTCCCGCGGACCCGATGAAGCAAGCCTGCGCGACATCATCTCCGCGGCCGTCAGCGGCCGCCTGATGGTGAATCAGCTGCTGGGATTTGCCCGCCGCTCGACCCTGTCGCTCGAACCGGTGCATCTGGGGCATCTGTTGAACGATCTGGCCGCCGTATTGCGGCGCGTGCTGCCGGCGGATATCGAGCTGCTCGTCTTCGCGGACGAGGATCTGCCCGAGGTTGCGGCGGACGGCCATGCCGTCGAGCAGATCCTGCTGAATCTCGTGAACAACGCCCGGGACGCGATGGCGGGTGGTGGTGTGCTGCGGCTGGAAACAAGCTGCACCTGGATCAGCGACGCGCAGCGGGACGTGCTCGGCCCCGGATCCGCCTCTGAGTACGTGTGCCTGGCGGTGGACGACACGGGCGCAGGAATGGACGAAGCGACGCGGCAACGCGCATTCGAGCCGTTCTTTACCACGAAGCCGGTCGGCAAGGGCACCGGCCTGGGCTTGGCGACAGTGTACGGCCTCGTGAAACAGCACGGCGGCTTCGTGCAGATCGACAGCGCGCCGGGAGCCGGCACGCGGCTGCGCATTTACTTCCCGGTGGCCGAAGAGATGACGCGGCGGCGTGCCTCCGGATCACCCGAACAGATGACTCTGGCGACGGCTGGCGGGCACGAGACGGTGCTGGTCGTGGAAGATCAGGCGCAGCTGCGCCGCGCGACTGTTTACACGCTCGAGCATGCCGGTTACACCGTCCTGGCGGCGGCTGACGGGATCGAGGCGCTGCACCTGTTACGCCAGCACCCCGCACCGATCCACCTGGTCTTCACCGACCTCGTGATGGGCCGGTTGGGCGGCCGCGGGCTCTATCAGATTGATCGGCGAGAGGGGCGCCAGACGCCCTTCCTCTTTACAAGCGGCTACGCCGGAGCGGGGCGGGGCGAAGACGCGCTCGACCGGGAGCTGCCGTTCCTGCCGAAGCCGTGGACGAGTGCTAATCTGTTGGCGCGCGTGCGACAGGTCCTCGACGGCGCGAAGCGGATCCCCTAGAGAGCTAGACCGATGTCGCGAGCGGCCAGGACGAGGCGATCGACCAGCGGAGGCGCGGGAGGCAGCCAGACGAGCGCCAGCCAGCAGGCGATCGGCGGCTCACGGAACCGACGATAAACAATGCCATTCGAGTTCTTGCGATACGGTGCGGCGACGGCCTCGCTCGTCAACGTCCACGTATCTCCGGCGGCGATCTGGACGTTCATGGTGGGTGCTTCTCTCGGTCGCTCGAGCTGGCGCTCCGGCACGAGCCCGCGCTCACGGAGTGCGGTCTCGATGATCGGAAAGAAGCCGGGCCAACGCCGCGGCGCGGAGTTGAGCCAGGTCAGCGTGCGGAGCTGGGCTAACTGGATGGAGGGCTGCGCGGCGAGGGGGTGACTGCCCGGGAGCAGCACGCCGGTGACTGACGTGTCGATCAGCCGCTGCGCCGCGAATCCCGGCACGGGCCATTCGGCGATAAAGATCGATCCCACGTCGACGCGGCGTTCGCGCAGCGCATGGAATATCTCGCCGTCGTGGCTGGTCGAAATTTCGACCTGGGCGTCGGGGTTGGTATCGCGAAACTGTGCCAGAACGTTCTCGAGATTGGTGCCGTACGTGCTCAACTCCCCATGTGCGAAGCGGAGCGCGGAGTCGCGCCCCAGGGCGGCGCTGCGAGCCGACGCCACCGCGCGGGAGGCGACATCGAGGGTGTGCCGCGCCTCCACCAGAAACGCGCGACCGGCGGCGGTCAACCGCACGCCACGTGGTCCCCGCTCGAACAGTTCGGTGCCGAGCTCGACCTCGAGATCGCGAATCTGTTTGGAGAGGGATGGCTGGGCGACGCGGAGGCGGGTGGCCGCCCCAATGAAGCTGCGCTCCTCAGCGACCGCAACGAAATACCGCAGGTGGCGTAATTCCATAATCTTTATTAGTCTTTGATATACATTGATGAGCACGTCCAGGCAAGGCGACACGTCGGAACTGCTCGACATTCGCGAGGCCGCA